>JBCDDI010000013.1:0-18384 GCA_039180365.1 Pseudomonadota bacterium | reverse complement strand
GCCGCAGCGGCGGCACCGTCGCCGATCTCCTCGCCCATGGCCAGAAAGCTGGCTCGGGAGCGCGGCATCAGCCTGGACGGCATTGTCGGCACCGGGCCCGGCGGCCGCATCACGAAAGAAGACGTCGAGGCCTATGAGCCGGAGGCCACACCGGAGCGGGCAAACCGTGGCGATGAAACCATTCCGCTGCGCGGCATGCGCCGAACAATCGCCACCCGCATGCACGACAGCCTGCAGAGCATGGCCCAACTCACCATGGACATGGATGTGGCCATGGACGACGCCGTGAAGCTGCGCAATCAACTTGTGGTGGAATGGTCGGATAAGGGCGTGAAACCCGGCTACACGGACCTCGTGATTCGCGCCGCGGCGAAGGCCCTCCGTTCTCACGGTGCCATGAACAGCCAGCTCACGGACACGGCACTTGTCCGCAAAGGTGACGTGCACGTCGGCATGGCCGTTGCCCTGCCGGAAGGCCTTATCGTACCCGTGCTTAAACACGCCGATGAACTCACTCTTGAAGAGATCGCCCGGGAAAGCGCTCGCCTTGCCGCGGGCGCGAGGGACGGCTCTCTGACCCCGGATGATCTTCAGGACGGCACCTTCACGGTAACGGCGCTCGGCATGTACGGCGTCGACAGCTTTACACCGATCATTAACGCACCGCAGGCGGGCATTCTCGGGGTCAATCGGATTCGTGAGGACGTTGCCTGGGATGACCGAACCCCCGTGAAGGTGCAGCGCATGCGTCTGTCACTCACCTGGGACCATCGGGTTCTCGATGGTGCGCCGGCCGCTGAGTTTCTGGCAGAGGTCCGTGACCTGCTCGAAGCCCCTTATCGGCTCCTCGTGTAGCGTGACCATCAACGTCACTCCGCTGACTCCGGCCATCGGTGCCCTCATCGAAGGGGCGGATCTCGCAGGGAACGCGCCGGAAACCGTCGCGGCGGTCCGGGATGCCCTGGCCGTACATCAGGTGGTATTTTTTCGCGATCAGCCGGAGCTCACCCCGGCAGAGCAGATCCGCTTTGCGCACAACTTCGGCGAGCTGCACGCACACCCGGCTGCCCCGCACCTTGATGCCCATCCGGAAGTCTTCGTCATCCATGCCCACGCGGAATCGAAAGTCGCCAACGGCAACGGCTGGCACACGGATGTTTCCTGTGATGAAGAACCGCCCATGGGTACGCTGCTGCAGCTTCACGTGCTGCCGCCGAGCGGCGGCGACACGCTGTTTACCAGCACCGTGGCGGCCTTCGAGGCGCTGTCGCCGACGCTGCAGAATTTTCTGATAACCCTGACAGCGCGACACGAATCCGAACACATCTACCGCGGTCGCTACTCGGATCGCGGGGTTGATGACGCGGGCCGCCGCTATCCGGAAGCCGTACATCCGCTCGTTCGCACCCATGCGCCCAGCGGCCGCCGCTCCCTCTACGTGAACCCGAGTTTCACAACGCGCATCGAAGGGCTCGCCAGCGACGAGAGTCGCGCGCTCCTCGACTACCTCTACCGCCATCAGCAGCGGCCGGAGTTCCAGGTGCGCTTTCACTGGACCCCAAACGCCATCGCCTTCTGGGATAACCGGGCTACGCAGCATTTTGCCCTCTGGGACTACTGGCCCGAGGAGCGGAAAGGCCATCGGGTGACCATTGCCGGCGAACGCCCCTACTTCGATGCTGACGCTGAAGCCATAGCGCCCGGCCAACCGATCACTCGCCTGGCACGGAGGCTGTGATCGCTAACAGGAGAGATTCATGACTCACTTTCCCGGAAAGATCGCCGCTGAACGCGGCCAGGACTCAGCCCTCGTCGATGAACACGGCGAAACCAGTTGGACGGACTTCAACGAACGCACCAACCGGCTCGTGCATGCCTTCAGGGACCTGGGGCTCGCGCCGCAGGACGTCATTGCCGTCTATGCGGGGAACTGTCGCGAGTACTACGAGATCATGATGGCCGCCACCCACGCCGGGCTCGTTTACGTCCCGGTGAACTGGCACTTCAGCGCCGAAGAGCTCGCCTACGTGATCGACAACTCCGGCGCAAAGGCGCTCATCGCCGAAGGGCAGTTTCTCGACGAGGCGGCTGCCGCTGTGATCCGCGGCGAAACCCCGAGCCTTGAACACAAGATTGTGATCCGTCCAGAAACTGATGCTCAGGGCTTTACGGACTACGAGGCGTTCGTCGCCAGCGGAGACGCCGCGGAACCCGAGGATCAGGCCCTCGGCGGCCCGATGTTTTATACCTCCGGCACCACCGGCCGGCCCAAGGGCGTGAAGTCCAGTACCTTCGCTGCCGGTGGCCCCCTGGAAATGATGGAGCTGATCGGCGGAGGCCTGTCGCAGATGCTGGGCATTCCCGGAGACGGCACCACCTACGTCTGCGGCCCCGTCTACCACTCGGCACAGTGGGCTTTCTCCTTCCTCCCGCTTCTCGTCGGCAGTCGAATCCTCATGCGGCATCGCTTCGATCCCGCCGAATCCCTGACGCTTATGGATGCACACAAGGTCACCAACGTGCATCTGGTGCCAACGCAGTTCCACCGGTTCCTGAAGCTCGAGGACGACGTGCGCGAGACCTTTGACGGCGGATCCCTCATTGTCGTCTGGCACGGCGCTGCACCCTGCCCGCCGGAAACGAAACGCCGCATGATCGACTGGTGGGGGCCGGTTGTATCCGAGTACTACGGGTCCACGGAGGGCTCGATCGTCACACAGATCACCGCTGCCGAATGGTTGGAGCGGCCGGGATCCGTCGGCAAAACCGGGGCCATGGTGGAAATCACCATTCGCGATGACGACGGCAAAGAGCTCCCCGCAGGAGAGTCCGGCCAGATTTACGTAAAGAACATCATGGGTTCCGATTTCGAGTACCACAACGAACCGGAGAAAACGGCCGACGTGCATCTGGAGCCGGGCGTATTCACCTTCGGCGACATTGGCTACTTCGACGACGACGGCTATCTCTATCTGAGTGACCGCAAGATCGACATGATCATCTCCGGCGGCGTGAACATCTATCCGGCAGAAATTGAAGCCATTCTCGTACAGCACCCGGCCGTTGAAGATGCGGCCGTATTCGGCATTCCAAACGAGGAATTCGGCGAAGAGGTAAAGGCGGCGGTGAAACTGGTCGCCGGACACAGCCCGGGAGACTCGCTCACTGGGGAGCTCATCGAGTTCTGCCGTGAACACCTCGCCAACTACAAGGCGCCCAAGTCCGTCGATTACGAAGCGGAGTTTCCGCGCCACGAAACCGGCAAGCTGTATAAGCGCCTGCTCAGGGAAAAATACTGGCAGGATTCCGGCAGGAGCATCTGATGGGACTCTATGCGAAGTACGTACTACCGAAGCTCATCGATGCCGCGTGCAGCCAGCCGCCCATGGCCGAGCTGCGCAGCCGCTACGTGCCACAGGCAAGCGGCGACGTGCTCGAGATCGGCATCGGCAGCGGCCTGAACCTGCCCCACTATTCGAAGGCGGCCACCTCGGTCACCGGCTTGGATCCGCACGCGGAGCTCACGGACATCGCCCGCAGCCGGGCCGCCGAGGCAGCGCCGTCCGTGGACGTGCTTGGGGTGTCCGGCGAAGAGATTCCCGCGGACGACAATCGCTTCGACAGCATCGTCTGCACCTGGACCCTCTGTTCAATCCCAAACGTCTACCGCGCCCTGCAGGAGATGCACCGGGTGGTGAAGCCCGGCGGCAGTTTATACTTCGTGGAGCAGGGGCTTGCCCCGGACGAGTCCGTGCGCCGCTGGCAGCGGCGCATCGAACCGGTCTGGAAGGTCATCGGCGGCGGCTGCCATCTGACGCGAAAGGCCGACGATCTGATCCGCGAAGCCGGCTTCGAACTCGAAGCACCGGAGTCGGGTTATCAGCCCGGGCCCCGCTGGGCGGCCTTCATGACCCACGGTGTTGCGGTCAAACCAGCCTGACAGAGCCGTTGACCGTGGCCCTCGATGGCGCTAAAACAGTCAGGCGTGCTGGTTATACACCGTCGCAGTCAGCGACGACGCGCACCGCAGGGTGTCCCGACGCAGAACGGGGATGACTTAAGGAGGGATCCCAGGCGCGCGAAGGTCTGAACAGGTCGGCCGCTCGGGCCAGCACCGGTGGCCGATTCATGGGGAGCTCGAGGGGAGCTCCGGGGAGAGTACATGAAAGCATCCACGCTGATGAGGTCGGCGCCGTCGAGCCTTGTCCTTGGCCTATGCGCCTTCGCCGCATCAATGGGCCTCACTACCATGGCGTCCAGCGCCGCCGCCGCGGAAACGGAAAACACCATCGAGGAGATCGTGGTGACTTCGCGGCGTCGCTCTGAGTCACAGCAGGACGTGCCACTGGCAGTCACTGCCTTCAACTCTGACGATCTCGAGCGGATTAATCCCGATACGCTCCGAGACATCGATGGCCGCATGCCGAATGTCTTCATCGGCCAGCAGACGGCGGGTCCTAACATGGGCGCGATCTTTATCCGCGGCCTTGGCTACGCAGACGTGGAAAAGAACATCCCGCCGGCGGTCGGTGTGATCATTGATGGCGTCTTCCAGGGCACCAATACCGGCCAGATCATCGACATGTTTGATGTGCAGCAGGTTGAGGTAAACCGAGGACCCCAGGGGGTGCTGTACGGTAAAAACACCACCGGCGGCACCATCGTTATCAAACGTGTCCAACCCGAGTTCAACGAATTCGGCGTTGCCGTTGCTGGCGAACTCGGCAACTTCGACCGGCGAGAACTTCGGGCACGAGTGAACATTCCCATCGTCAGCGACACGCTTGCGCTCAAAATTGGCGGCATCGCCAAAGAGCGGGACGGGTGGTACACCAATACCATTACCGATGACTCGATCGGCGACGTTGACTATCAGGCGTTTACCACCGCCTTGCGTTGGTCCATCAGCGAAACCGCTGAGGCCACGCTCACCTATGATTACCTCCGGGATCGCAGCGACAGCGTTGCTATGGATGCGCGCTACAACGGTGACGATCCTTTTGTGAACGAGAGCGACTTTGACGCACAGACCAAGTTTGATCAGGACATGATTGGCCTGGTCTTCGACTGGGACATCAGTGATCGGCTTAGCCTCCATTCAATCACCGGCTACACCGATGCCGCGGACGATGTGGAACAGGACTTCGATTCCGCAAATCTGGCCAGCTTCGATGGCGACGTGACGCCACCGATCGCACCGGAGCCACTCGCTCAGCTGCACACCCGTCGCGATCAGACCTACAAACAGTTCTCTCAGGAGCTGCGTCTCTCCGGCGACATTAACGACAACCTGCGTTTCAACGTCGGTGGTTTCTTCTGGGACGCGGAGATGACAAATCAGCAGACCACAAACGCCATCGCCCAGCTTGGCAATCCAACGCCTCTGGATTGCCTGGGCTTCGGCACCACCGTCGTACCTGGCTTCGTGTTCCCACACCCCGTTCTCGGCGATGCCTTCTGCCAGACACCCTATGCGCCGACTCCTGACGGTGACCTGGGACCGTTCACGACGCTGGGATTATCGGTGCAGAACTTTACGGAAGACGTGGAATCCTGGGCGGTCTTCGGTTCCGTTGACTGGGATGTTACTGACAGCTTCGAGCTGTCTGCCGGCCTGCGCTATATCGACGAGAAGAAGACGATGACCAACGACTTCATCGCCGTAGCGCCGCCACCGCCAGCGGGCTTTCCCATCGACGTTTCCGACTCCTGGGATGACGTGATCCTGCGCTTCACCGCAAACTGGGCGGTTACCGACGACAATCGCCTGTACTTTTCCTACGCAGATGGTTTCCGCTCCGGGGGCTTCGCCAGCCGGGCGAACCGACCCGATCAAGTCACCTACGATCCCGAAGACGTCACGACTTACGAAATCGGCTCTAAGAACGATTTCCTCGAAGGCAAGCTCCGCTTCAATGCCACGGCCTTCTAAACGGATATGCGGGATCAACAGTACGGCGTTGTGATTCAGGATCCCTTCAACGCCCCAGGCACCAACACCGTGGTCAACAACGCGGACAAGACCGAAATCCTCGGACTGGAGTTCGACGTCACGGCGCTGATCGGCCAGTACTTCACGCTGGTGGGTCAGCTTGGCCTGCAGGATGCGGAACGCAAAGGCTATGAAGAAGCCTGCGATCGTGTGCCGGTGCCGCCGCTTGGAATTGCCGGGACGCCGGGCCAACCGCCCTGTACTGGCGACAGCATCGCACTGCCCGCGCAGCAACTGCCCAGAGCACCGGATTGGAACTGGGCTCTGACGGGTATCTGGGATCAGCAGTTTGGCGGCACGCGTCTGAACGCCACGCTGACGGTCCGCGGTCAGGACGACTTCGTCATCTCTAATAATCTGCTGACCGGCGAGACGGACGTGGCACAGGAAGGTTACACCCTGGTCGATGCGCGCATCGCACTTGAGTGGGCCATCAACAATGGCCGCGACGTGCTTACCCTGGGCCTCTACGGCCGCAACCTCACCGATGAGGAGTACAAAGACTTCGAACTGCCTCTCGGTGATACCGGCGGCTTCCAGGGCTGGGGTCCGCCGCGGCACTACGGCCTCGAGCTCCGCTACGCTCACTAGCGACCTGCAGCTCCAAACCGGTGGAGGTTGGCCTTAGGTCCGACCCCCGAGGCACCAAACAGGCCTTCCAATCAGGGAAGGCCTTTTTCTTTGTGGACTTTCCTTTCCCCGGACTGAGATCCGGGCTGTCGCGAACTCTAAGGTCCGGGAAGCACCTCAGAGGCCTTCAAAGCCACGCCAGGTCTGTGCTCCCGAAGCGGAGCCACAGGATCGAGCAACGCGCTCTGCCTTGACGCGCGCAAAAAGAGCCCGACTCAAGGCACCGTCCAGCGTTACCGCGGGAGACCGGAGAGGGGTAGCCGAGCAGCTGCCCTGGCGAAGCACGAACTCGCGAATCTCCATCTCGCTGGGTACCTGTTCGAGAAATGGCAGCAGCGCACTGAGAGCGTCGACCGCATCAGGCTGCTGCCGCTCGAAGATATACCCCAGGCAGGGCAATATCTTCCCGGCCAGGCTTCGCCCCGTTTCCGCATAACGCTCCAGCATGAAGCGGAAAAGCACCAGGCCGTGTTTCGATTTCAGACTGATGAGGAGCGGCGATTCGCCGTGGGCTGTTTCGACGAAAGCGTCCGCACCCTGTGCGTACAGATAGCGCGCGATCTCCGGGTTGTCGCGCTGTACGCTCACATGCATGACGCCGATTCCCCGCGCGGTGCGCTGAGTCACGGACTGGCCAACCTGCTCAACGAGCCATCGAACGGTCGCCAGCTCGCAGTGGAGGCTTGCGTAGATGAGCGGCGTGAAACCGCCGGGGTTGTAGGGAACCGTCCAGTCGCCACCGGCGTCCTTGAGGAGTTGCAGCAAGTTCACATCATTGCTGCGCAGTCCATCATAGAGCACGGGGATACCCAGATGATTCAGATCCTGGGGCGAGTCGCCAGCAGCCAGTCTGTCCGCAGCCGCCGCTGCATCGCGGTTCAGGAGCGCAATCTCAAGCGGGGTTCTCAGCTCGGACACAGATCGATAACCGTTCCGTCGCGGATTTCCGCAACGCTTGCGAAGGGTGCCACATGCGCGCGAAAACTGGCGGCGACCGGAGTCGGCGGCGTGAGAAAAAGCACTGCCGGCAGCTCCGGCGGGAGTGCGTCGCGAACAGGGGCACGATCAAGCAGGTCCGTGAAGTAGATGAGCGCCTTACACTCGTGGCGGGCGAACTCCGACTGACCTTCGGCCCATTGCAGCACCTCATTGATCACCCGAGTGATGTCTGTGCCGCCACGGCCGTGCAGGCGGAGGCGCTCTGGTTCACAGGCCAGCTCGTGACTCGAGAACGATTCGATGTCGGCTCGTATCGCCGTATCGGCACTGACAATGTAAACCTGATCCGGGCGCACGCTGTCGTGTTCGATGAGACTGTTCAGTTCGCCAATGAACACTTCGAGGAGTTCGACGGAGACCGAACCTGAGCTGTCCAACACACAGAGCACCACACCGTCCGGCGACGCCGGAGTAAGGGAACCGATATAAATCGGAGCATCCAGCCCCATTAAGTCAGGGTCCACATAGAAGACATCGTTTGGCACCTCGTCGCAGTGGTCGTAGCGCACCCCATTGCCAAGCACCAGCTCCCGCAGCAGCGTCTTCCATTCCACGCGCCCGCTGAGTCTGTTGCTGACCCACTCGGCACTCGCTTCTTCAAGGTGCCCGCCGGCCATGGTGCGCCCGGCAGGATGTCGCTCCCGCAGCTCCCGGGCACGATCGAGATCGGCCGTCAGGTAAAGGGCCGTCATGGCGGCCAGATTCTGGTAGGCGGGCTTATCGTTCGGATCCGGCAACGTCAGGGTTTCCCGCACGTGCTCAAGTCCATTTTCATCCAGGGTCCGGGCCAGATGCTCAGGAGACACCAGATGGCCGTGCACGTCCTGAGGCAGTCCGCGGCCGTCCTTCACTCTGCCGTGCCCGGCACCGAGGGTTTCCTTGAGTTCACGGACGAGCGCAGCAGCACCCGGTCCCGGGTCTTCCCAGAGCCCGTGAAGAATGTGTTCTTCGCTGTGGCCCAGGTAGCGATCCACCTCGTCCGGCTGCGTACCCCAGGCGTCGTCGAACACCTGTCCAGGTCGCAGCTCCGGGTAAGCGGTCAGCAGGCGGGCGTTGATGGAAATGTCACAGGCGATGGCCCAGAGCAGCGGTGGCGCGTTTGGCGGCAGGCGGCCGTGGTGACGAAAGAGAATGTGGCTGAGCTCGTGAAGCAGTATAAGCACCATGGAGTGCCTTCGCTCGCCGCCGTTGCCCTGCGCATCCTGAGCGATCACCTCCGCAAGAAAGGCGGTATGGACAAACACGTGGATCCCATCAGTGAATGCCGTGTTGCACAGTCTGACCAGCGCCGGATGGTCATAGAGATGGAAAGGCACGCGCCGGGCCAGGATCGAGAGTACGCCGTAGCGCGGCAAGCCGCGTTCGTCGCCCTGAATGATGTGGCTGCGCAGGCGCTGAAGTCTGTCGTTCCAGTGCGGGGATTGATTCAGTCGACGCGGGGGTGCAGGACCGCCATCGCTGCCCGCAGACGACCCGATACTGGTGCGAACTTCCTCCGGGTTCAGAACGAGCTTACTCATGGGAGCACGCTCCTCGGCACCTACGGTCACGTATACTGCTGCGCTCCACCACTGCTGCCGGCAAATCCCTTTCCCGCAAGTTGCACCGAGCGATATCGAAGTCATGAACAGCAAGTCCGAGATAGCCCTGCAGGAGGCGACAACTGATCAGATCATCGATCGCTTGATGCTCGATATGCTACAGCGCTTCCACAGTACCGGCAAAAATCCGGAGCTCGACGCGCGCATTGAGTCGGTCTGGCAGTCCTTGCGCGGGGTTCCATTCCTGCCGCGGTCGGTCACACCAACCTACCTTCGCGGTTATCCGGGTCAGGGCAAGACCACGAGCTATCGAGTGGCTGCCATGCGCGTGGCCGCGCTCCTGAATGTCGCTTATGTGGAGAATCCTGCAGACGACTTCGTACCGAACGGGCAGGAACTGCTGTTTGTGGTGCAGGAGCTGTCCGGACAGGTGTCGGCCGTCGACTTCGGCGGTATCCCCAATGTGCAGGAGTTCACCACCCTCGAAGGCTCGACCCAGCCATTCATGACCAAACTCGCCAACAAGCGTCTTGCAGCCCTAAAGCATGCAGGGGCCGCCGTTCTGCTATTGGACGACTTCTCCAACGCCTCACCGAACATTCAGAATGTGGCACTGTCGATTCTCATGGAGAACCGGTTTCAGGGTCTCGACCTCGGCAATGCGCTCATCGGTGCTACCGGCAATCTCGGCACGAGCGACGGCACCCACGTGAGCGCAACCTCCAACTCAATTGTTACGCGGGTCGCCAACTTTCTGGTGAGCGATACCCTGGAACACTGGATAGAGCGCACTCAGCGGGAATATCCCGATGAGATTGGAGACGCAGGACTTGCCGGCTTTCTGCGCCGCTATCCGGACTGCTTCCATATGCCGAAGCGAAGTCGCGATGGGGTCCCCTATCCCTGCCCCCGCTCCTGGAGTCTGTTCGTGCCGAAACTCCGCGAGATCCTCTTCACCTATCGGAAATTGCAGGAGAACGAACCGTCAGAGGTCTTTCCCTTCGCTGAACTCGAATTCGAAGCGGCGGGATTTCTAGGTCTCGAGGTCGCGAACAAGCTGGCGAGCTATTATCTCTCCTTTATGCAGTTGAGCGATCCGCTGGCTCAACAGCTGGTGGCCTCCGGTGAGTGGGCGGAAGACGCCCTGGCAACCTTCCGCAAGGAATATGCGCGGGGCTATGCGGCGAGCGCCCAGCAGTTCGGCTACCAGTTCATGACCGCCCTGGCGGACTATTGCGCCAAGGCTTTTCTTGCCAGTCTCACGGATCGGACCCAGTGGTCGAGAATCGCTCGAGCTCTCGCGCTCGGCCTCTATGGCGAGCGCATTGACCACGCTCTCATCTGCTACGGCTCGCACTACTTCGCTGTGCGCATCGTGCTCCTGGCGGACGCCATGGGCGTGGAATCGGACGCCATCGGACGCCTGGACGACAACGGAAGTCCGGACCTCAACGAGGCGTTCATCACCGAGCTTGCCGCAGCCATGACCGAATTACCCATCGCCTGCGAACTGATCGTCTCGGATAACAACAACACCCATGCACCGCGGCTGCTCGACGAAACTTTTTGCCAGGTGGTGAGCAACTTCCGCGGCTACGCTGGATAGAGCCTTCCTGGCGGCTTCAGACCGACACGGTCCGCGCGGCACGAGGTAATGTCGGGCTACAGGCCGCCAGTCCCTGTTCGAGCAGATCGTGCAGGATTGGCAATTGCACGGGCAGCATGTCCCAGACGCTGGCATTCGGCAGCTCATAGGTCACCGTCGCCAGCCCCCGATCGCGAGTCCAGGAACCGAAGGACCCCGGCGTAGCCTCATTCGGCAGCACCGTGCGCGGCAGCCCGGAACGATACGCAAGCATCCCACCCAGGGCTGTGCCCTCCGGATCATCCACCAAGCCCAGCGGCGAATGGACGGAGAGGATGGTCTCCGGTTGCAGATCTTCTACCACTCGAGCCAGCGCAGCCGCCTCCGGCTCCGAGCAGGGTGTACTGCCCGGCGATAGCGCCATGCGGCTGCTGGAATCGACGTTCCAGCGGTGGGTCACCGGACCAGACTCCCAGTTGTCGCTCGGGAAGTTGCGATTCAGATCAACCCCGTTGGCGTTGCCTCGGGTGCCATGGCGGGCGCCGTCAGGATTCGCGCAGAGAATGACGGCACAGCTCTTAGAGGGTCGGCTTAAGGAACGCAGAGCCCGGGATAGGAGGATGGTGGTATCCGATTCCTCGCCGTGGATACCGGCGAAGACCAGCACTTCAACGCGGCTCTTAAGGGGATACCAGATATGTAGCGGCGTGCCCTCCACGGAGGTGCCGTAGCTTTCAGGTTGGCTCGCGAAGGTGCCACGTTCGGCCATCGGTCTCGGCATCAGTGCTGCTCCAGATGAACGTTGGGCTAGTCCCTTGGCCGCAGTTTGGCAGGGGTGAACTCCACGTCCATGTGGTCGAAGATATCGTCGCGGTGCACCAGCACAGGCACATCCAGGGGCGGCAGGGGGATACCCAGCCCCTCAATAAAGGCCCAGTGGCCGCGCAGGCAGTTACGCGCGTCTACATAACCATTGATATAAAGACAGCGATCCCCATGGCTCTGGTTTGTGCCGGAGCCATGGATGGTATCGACATGCCAGAGCACTACATCGCCGGGCTCGGCGTGCACGGCAACGAGGTCACTCCGCACAAAACCCTGGCTTGCCAGGTAATCGGCCGTTGGCGCGCCGCTGATGAAATTGCCGCCGGCGGCTACCGGTCGGCGCTCATAGCGATGACTGCCGGGAACCATCAGCAGCGGCCCATTGTCTGCCGTCATTTGATCGATGGCCGTTGCCGTCTGCACATAGCTGCTTGCAAGGGCTCGGAAAGCCTCTGCGGGTTTCCGATTGCTGCGGTCCCGGTGGAAATCCACCGCGAAAGACGAATCCGGCGTTTTCCAGTGCAGCTGATTAACAATCTGTCGAACGTTCGAGCCGATAAGCGGTTCGAGGAGTGCAAACATTCGCGGGTCACGCCGGTGTAACTCCAGCACGGGATCCCGATGGCTCGGCCACTGCATACCAAGGACGTGGGTGCCGATGCGCTCGTCGTCATCGAGCCAGTAGCCGAGGTTGCCCTGGCGATAAGAACGACCGTACTCCAGCCCCCCTGCCTTCATGCGGCAGGCAGCCGCCGCGAGCGCCGCAACATGCCGCTCGTCAAAGACCGCCTTAACGACCACGTAACCCTGTTCATGGAAGGCTGCGGCAATCGCCCTCGACTGGTCGCCTTCGATAGCTGCTGACGCAATGACTGAACCCATCAGCCGACCATAGCGGCGCCTGACACAGGCCGCCTAGGGGCAGCTGACGAGCGGTTTGTGGAGAGTTGTATACAGCCTGTGGCCGCTTTTAGGCCCACCGTTCTCCAGTCGACAACGCCTGACGCTTGTCTGATAGTCCCGTCTGGTGGAAGAGTTATCCGCATGAGCGCGCAGGAACGGTTACGATGAAATCGCCCCGAAGCCCGGACTATTCGACGCTGCGCAGCAACGTCAATTTCCTTGGTCGCATGCTCGGCGACACCATCGCCAGCGCCGAAGGTCAGCCTTTTCTGGATCTCATCGAGACGATCCGCAAACTGTCTCGATCCGCCCGCGACGGCGACAGCACAGCCCGGGGGGAGCTACTCGAGGTCCTGCGGGACCTAGAGGAAGCGCAGTTGGTTCCGGTGGCGAGAGCCTTCAGCCAGTTTCTCAATCTGGCGAACATCGCCGATGAGTATCACTCTGTCTCCCGAGAGATGGACGACCTGTTCTCGGCCTCCACCATGCTGGATCGGGTGATCGAAGATCTGCAGGCAGCCGGTCACGACGCCACAGCCATCGACAGCGCCGTGGCCGGGCTCAGCATCGAGCTGGTGCTGACCGCTCACCCCACGGAAATCACCCGCAGAACGCTGATCCACAAACACGGCGAAATTGCCGCCTGTCTGGCCCAGCTTGAGCTGACCGGTCATTCAACACAGGAGCGGACGCACCTTGTGCTGCGGCTCCGGGAGCTCGTCGCGCAGATCTGGTATGGCGTCGACTTTCGCCGTGAAAAGCCAACGCCAGTGGATGAAGCGCGCTGGGGCTTTGCCGTTGTCGAGGATTCGCTCTGGCGCGCCGTACCGCGATTTTTGCGGCGTCTTGATCTGGCCCTGAAGGCGCTCGGCCGGCCGGGACTGCCCCTGGACGCGGCACCCGTGAGCTTTCTTTCCTGGATGGGCGGCGATCGCGACGGCAACCCGAACGTCACCGCGGAGATCACGGAAGAAGTCCTGCTCCTCGCCCGCTGGAAGGCGGCCGACCTTTACCTGAAAGACCTTGGCCGACTCATTGAAGAGTTGTCCATGACTCGCGCCAGCCCCGCGCTTAAAGCCCGGACCGGCGACGCAGAAGAACCTTATCGGGAAGTCCTGCGAACGTTGCGCGAGTTGCTGCGCAACACGCTGCTCTCGGTCGAGGCCAGCCTCGACGGCGAACCGCTCCCTGCCGGAGAGATCCTCGAGCACGCAGAACAGCTCATCGAACCCCTTGAGGCCTGTTACCAGTCCATGCGGGACTGCGGTATGGACGTTATTGCCGATGGGCCGCTCCTGGATCTGATCCGGCGCGTCCACTGCTTTGGCGTACACCTGCTGAAGCTGGACATCCGCCAGGACAGCGCTCGGCACACCGCGGCACTGTCGGATATCACCCGCTGGCTCGGCGTCGGCGACTACGCGGACTGGGACGAAAGCGAGCGCCAGGCCTTTCTGCTCAAGGAACTTAAGAGCCGGCGACCGCTGCTGCCCGCGGACTGGCAGGGTGAGCCGGACAGCAACGAAGTGCTCGCCACCTGCAAAGTGGTCGCCTCCCAGCCCCCCTCCGCGCTGGGGGCCTATGTGATCTCTATGGCGCGACAGGCTTCAGACGTTCTTGCGGTGTTGCTCCTGCTCAAGGAACAGGGCTGTGCTTTCCCCATACCCATCGCCCCGCTTTTTGAAACGCTGGATGATCTCGAGCATGCGGGATCGGTCACTGAGGCCCTGCTGAAGGAACCCTGGTACCGCGACTACGCGGCGGGCCGGCAGATGGTGATGATCGGCTACTCCGACTCCGCAAAGGATGCCGGCATGCTGAGCGCTGGTTGGGCTCAGTATCGGGCCCAGGAAAACCTGCTGGCAGTCGCTCGCGAGCAGGGTGTGGCCCTGACCCTCTTTCACGGCCGTGGCGGCACCATTGGCCGTGGTGGGGCGCCGGCGCGCGATGCGCTCCTGTCGCAGCCACCGGGCAGTCTGGAAAACGGTCTGAGAGTAACGGAACAGGGCGAAATGATCCGCGCCAAGCTTGGCGGCACCGCGGTGGCGACCCGGACGCTTGCCCTCTACGCAAGTGCAATCCTTGAAGCGAATCTGATCACCCCACCTGCGCCGGATCCAAGCTGGCGCGCCATGATGGACGTGTTGGCAGAGGAATCCTGCGCAGGCTACCGAGCCCTTGTGCGCGACGATGCCGACTTCGTGCGCTACTTCCGCCAGGCCACACCGGAGCAGGAGCTTGGCGTACTGCCGCTCGGCTCCCGACCAGCACGGCGCCGCGCCGATGGTGGCATCGAGAGCCTCAGGGCCATCCCCTGGATTTTTGCCTGGTCACAGAATCGCCTCATGCTCCCAGCCTGGCTCGGTGCCGGCAGTGCCCTTGCGGCCGCCGTGGGTCGCGGCGAGGCGGACACACTGCAACAAATGGTGCAGCACTGGCCTTTCTTTGCCACCCGTCTATCGATGCTGGAGATGGTGTTCGCCAAGGCGGATGCAGAGCTCTCCGAATACTATGACGACACGCTGGTTGAAGACGCTCTGAAAGCGATCGGTGCCGAACTGCGCAGCCAGATGGCAGCCGATCAGCGCTGCCTGCTTGAGCTGCTCGGCAAAGATCAGCTGCTCGATCAGGAAGACTGGCTGCGACAGTCGATTCAGCTGCGCAACGTTTACACGGATCCCCTGAACTATCTGCAGGCAGAGCTCCTGCAGCGACAGCGTGCGAACGAAGACGACAGCGTGGTACAGGCCATCATGGTGACCATCGCCGGTGTCGCTGCGGGTATGCGCAACACCGGCTGAGCCGCTGTTGCCTCAGCGCTCGTGCACCCGCACGGGCAAGCTCGTATAGCCCTTAACAAAGGAGCTGTAGGTTCGCTCCGGCTCCCCAACCACCTCGATGGTGTGGAAGCGCTTCATGATCTCTTCCCAGATCACCCGAAGCTGCATCTCCGCGAGGCGATTGCCCATGCAGCGGTGCAGACCAAAGCCGAAGGAGAGATGCTGGCGCGCGTTCGGCCGGTCGATGATGATCCGGTCCGGGTCTTCGAAAACGCGCTCGTCGCGATTGCCGGAGACGTACCACATGAGCAGCTGATCGTTCTGCTTGATCTCTTTGCCACCAATGACGCAATCCTCGTTGGCCGTGCGGCGCATATAGGCAAGCGGTGTCTGCCAGCGGATGATCTCGGCCACCATGTTTGGAATGAGGTCCGGATTGGCCCTGAGCTTGTCGTACTCCTCCGGGAACTGGTTGAGCGCCAGGACGCTGCCGCTGATGGAGTTCCGGGTTGTGTCGTTCCCGCCGACGATGAGCAGGATCAGGTTGCCGAGGAACTCGAAGGGCTGCATATCTTTGGTGGCGTCACCATGGGCGAGCATGGAGATCAGGTCATTACCTGGATTCTCCTTTCGTTCACCCCACAGGCGTGTGAAGTACTCGAGGCACTCGAGGAGTTCCGTGCGTCGCTCTTCTTCGGACTCAACAATGGTGCCCGGTGCCGCCGTGGCCACATCGGACCAGCGGGTCAGTTTGCGCCGTTCCTCGAAGGGAAAATCGAACAGGGTGGCCAGCATCTGCGTCGTCAGCTCAATGGAGACGAGATCCACCCAGTTGAAGGTTTCGTCCCTGGGCAGGCTGTCGAGAATCTTCCCGCAGCGCTCGCGAATGAGCGGCTCCATGTTCTTCAGGTTCCGCGGCGCGACCACGGGTGCGACCGTTGCGCGCTGCACGTCGTGCTTCGGCGGATCCATGGCGATGAACATTTCGATCCCAAGGGCTCCGTCCGGGAGCGGTGTGCCGACCGGGATACCGAGCGTGATGCCGTGCGCCGAAGAGAATTGCTCATGGTTCGAATCCACGGCTTTGATGTCTTCGTAGCGCGTCAGCGACCAGTAGCGGCCGGCTTCGGGGATCTCGTTGAAGTGCACGGGATCTTCTTTACGCAGGCGCTCAAAGTAGCCCCACATCTTGTTTTCCTGGAAGAGCCGCGGGCTTACGGGATTAATCTCTTCGAGAGAAATCTCATAGGGATCCGGGATCGCGTCCTGGGGTTGCTCGAGGGCTTCGCTCATTGTTCCTGTCCTCCGCTTTGCCCGGTCTCGCTCAGTTGAGCGTGGCGGGACAACAAGTGCATGAAAGTACTGAATTTTTCAGTACCTGAAAGTACCCGATTCGCTGCTTTGAAGCGAGTTCGCCCATGTAAACGTTCGTGCTGGCTGCGAACCAGGCTGACAACTGGCCCTCCTGCCTGGCGTGCGCCCTTGGCCAGCGCTGAGGCAGGCGCTAGGCTCCGGGCGTCGATTTATCCTCGACGCAGGCTTACGCACGAATCAGACGGGGGAACGCAGCATGAGCGGCAGACTGGCAGGCAAACGGGTACTGATCACCCAGGCGGACGACTACATGGGTCCTGCGACCGCAGAGCTATTCAGGGACGAGGGGGCGGAGGTCATTGCCGATACCCGTGACCTCACCGCCTCTGGTGCCTGTGAGGCGCTGATTGAAGAGACTGGCGAGGTGCACGTGCTGATCGCGAACCTCGCCTCACACAACTACAGCGGCACCGCCGTGACCGAGCTCGCCGACGACGCCTGGGCGGACACCTTCGATAGGATGGTGCACCCCCTGCACCGTCTGACCCGGGCTGTGCTCCCGCAAATGCAGGCCAGGCAGGCGGGCAAGATTGTCGTGTTCGGCAGCGCCGTTGCCCTGAAAGGCCTGAAGACTGTAGCCGCCTACTCAGCGGCTCGCGCAGCGCAGGTCGGCTACGTACAGTCCGTCGGCGTGGAGGTTGCTCCGGATAACATCCAGGTGAACCTCATCGCGCAGAACTACGTTGAAAATCCCGTTTACTACCCACCGGAGTTGAAGGACAACGAGCGCTTCATGGCCTCCCTGCGCCGGCAGGTACCTCTGGGTCGCCTGGCAACTGCTGAGGAGGACGCGCTGTTTGCGCTTTTTCTCGCGAGCGACGAAAGCAACTTCTTCGTTGGCCAGGCCATCCCCTTCTCCGGAGGCTGGGTTCAGCGCTAAGCCTCGGAAAGGGCCGAGGGGACAACATCAGGTTTCAGCTCTAACTAGCCGCCGGGGTAGATCCGCCGTTGTCCGTTTCGGCACACTTCTCCTTCAGCAACTCCAACGGCATGTCCCCAAGCCCGCCGATTCTCTGGCCCGTGTAGTACACCGCGTGTTTTATCGTTGCGGGGGATCCGATAAAAAACACGATCGCGCCGTCACCGCGGTGGTGGCTTTCGTTGGGGTAAAAACTCATCGTCGGCAGTTCGTCTCCTTCTTCATAGTAGAAGGTTGTCCCTTCGTCCAGTTTCAGGATCTCCTGAATAACGGCTCGCATCGAGTCGTCCTGACCCGGCGTAAAAACAACATTGGCCACAACCGTCGAAGTTGCTATCCGCTCTTCTACGGTGAGGTCACGAAACTGTTCTTCCCTTTTCGGAGGCCGCTCCAACACCGATCCTTGCGGCAGCTCGAACTCAAGGGGTCCGTCGTTGCGACTGAGCTCTGTCGTGAGAATCGTGCTGAAGAACAGGTAGCTGACGACACAGAGCGACAGCGCGAAACCTGCCCCAAACACCATCCCATCGCGAAACTTCTTCCAGAACATAGCTTTTCCAGGAAGCCATCAAAGGAGAACACGGTTGTAATTGAACACGAACGAAAGGTACCGGTCTGCGAACTGGCCGATGTCACAAAGAATTAATACCACTGGGCTCTACACCAAACAGATCAGGTTTCCGAAGGATTTATCTGTACCTCGAACGACCAGTCGGATACTGTATATATGTACAGTATCTCTCGAGGCTTCAGCTATCCGCATTCTTGGCACCACCCCACTACACCGGCAACGGAAGGGCCGGCGTCGGAAAGTCACCGTGCTTGATCATGACGAG
>JBCDDI010000012.1:0-18734 GCA_039180365.1 Pseudomonadota bacterium | reverse complement strand
CAAAAAGCAATCGCGGTCGGGCGCCTGTTTCCCGGTTCGGGTCCGGTTGGAACCGTTCCGTATCAACGCCCCGGCCCCAGACCTCAAGGTCCCGAAGCCCCCAGCGCAGCAGTTCCTCACGATGTGACGCGGTGGTGCAGAGCGTGCGTACGGCCGGTCGATGAAACCAGCGGAGAATCCGATAGCCGACCGCGAGGGGGGTGTGCACCCGCTCGTTGAAATACTCGGGAAACTTCGTGTGCAGCGACGTCGTGAAAGCAAGGCCGCGGCGGGCAAGAAAGCAGCGGGCACCCATACCCAGGGGCCCTTCTGTCGCGATGTGCACCGTATCCGGCGCTTCGCGCTCATAGTGCGCGCCGAACTGCCAGGGATTCAGGACCAGGGGGATCTCCCGGTAGCCCGGTAAGGGCATCTGCCGGAACTGGCCAGGATGGATCACCACAACCTCGATGGAGAAATGCCGCAGGCGCTCGATCACGGCCTCCAGCGTGGTCACGACCCCGTTGGTTTGTGGGGTCCAGGCATCGGTAACCAGCATGAGCTTGCAGGGCCGCTCGACCGCGGGACGTTCAGGACTGAACGATGCATACGTGTTCATCGGCTCAGGCGCTCAGGCGCTCTTCCTCGAAGGGAATCACCGTTGGAATTTGGGCCTCGGCCTGGGACCTGTCAATGTTCTTAAAACGGCCCTGGGCATCCTCCACCAGCGCCGTGCAGCTCTCCACCCAGTCACCGCAGTTCATGTAGGTCACGCCATCGAAGTTGCTGATCTCAGCGTGGTGGATGTGGCCGCAGATCACCCCATCGTTGCCCTGCTTGTGACACTGCCTGGCCAGCGCGTCCTCGTAGTCGCCGATGTAGTTCACCGCCTGTTTGACCCGGTGCTTGAGCCAGGCGGAAAGGGACCAGTAGCCGTAGCCGAACCGTGTACGCAGACGATTCATTAAGCGATTGACCTCGAGCAGAATCGTGTAGCCCACATCACCCAGCCAGGCGAGCCAGCGGTGATAGCGGGTAACCACGTCAAACTGATCGCCGTGTACCACCCAGTAAGTCCTGCCGTCAGCGCTCCTGTGCTCGGCCTCATCAACAACCTTCAGATTGCCGAATTCTAGGGGCGAGTGGTCGCGCAGGAACTCATCGTGATTGCCCGTGACATAGATCACTTCCGTGCCACGTTTTGTCATGGTCAGGACCCGGCGAATGACATTCACATGGCTCTGTGGCCAGTAGATGCCCGACGATTTCATGCGCCAGCCATCAATAATGTCGCCAACCAGGTAGAGCTGATCGCAGCTGTGCTGCTTCAGAAAAGACGCCAGCCGATCCGCCTGGCAACCTTTGGTGCCCAGATGGATGTCGGAAAGAAAGATGGTGCGGTAGTGCGTCTTATCGGGTTCAGGAATTGAACGAGTATTCATTGATAAGCCACTGAATGGTTTCGCTAAAACTAGTGGCGGGCGATTATCTTTAGGTGACAGAACCATGACCGCAGCATGACAATCCACAGAATTGTGCACCGGTTCACAGGCAGCTTCAGCTGCATCCGCTGGATGAGGACGCACGATCCCAGGCAGGTTCACAGATGAAAGCTTTCTCCATGGAAGCCGTCCGCGGCGACATCACCACCGAGGCTGTGGATGCGATTGTTAACGCCGCCAACGAAACACTGCTCGGTGGTGGCGGCGTGGACGGCGCCATTCACCGGGCCGCAGGACCTGAGCTCCTCGCCGAATGCCGCGGCCTTGGCGGTTGCGCGGCTGGCGATGCAAAGCTCACCGCAGGCTACAGGCTGGCTGCGCGCTGTGTGATCCATACCGTTGGGCCGCGCTGGCGCGGTGGAAACAACAGGGAAGCGGACGTACTGGCGAGCTGCTACCGGCGCTGTCTGGCACTCGCAGACGCAGCGCGGCTTGCGAGCATCGCCTTCCCGGCCATCAGCACCGGCATCTTCGGCTATCCCCTGGAGGCTGCCACGGAGATTGCTGTGGCAACGGTCCGGTCCCATGCCCCCGAGTCAATCAGGCAGGTGCGCTTCGTCTGCTTTGATGCCGAGACGCTGGCCTGCTACGAACGGGCCCTCGCCTGAGGTCGTGCACCGGAAGCGCTCGGGGCAAGCCGCTCAATCCGGGTAACGGGTCGCCAGCGCCGCGTAGAGCTGCTCCGGGACATCTTCCGGAGCGCAGTCGAGGGTGTTCAGGACCTCTACCAGGTGCTCATTGTCTTCGCGACCATCCCAGAGCTTGTGATAGTCGCCGCTTTTGTAGCCGTGATCCTGACGGAAGGTGTTGAGAACGTTTTTACCCACATAGAGCGAGAAGAGTTCCTCGAAGCCGAAGGGCAGCGCTTTCATGACTTCCACAAAGGGCTCCATAACAAACGCCCGCGCCTGCAGGGTGGCCTGGGCAAGCTCCTCCACGGCGAGCCGGAAGGCAGCTGGATCACCCTCTCCGCTCACCTCAAAGACAAGCGGTGCCGCAATACTGTCGCTGAGTGCATCGGCACGGAGCAGATCCGAGAGGGCAAAGTGCCAGATGTCCACAATCTCGAGTTTTACCTGATCGAGATCGGCGTGCTGCTGCTTCCACCACTTCCAGCCGAAGTGGTCGAGGAGTTCTGCACACTCCACCCAGATGGCCCGATAGTATTCGTAGCCCTGCGTGCGCCAGTCAGGATGCACGTGTTGGTTGTGGGCCTCCTGCATGGCGGCCATGGTGGCAAGCATTCCGCTCGCCCGGTTGTCGAGGCTCATGTTCCTCCTAATGTTCCGCCTGAGTACGCAGCAGCGCCTGGTCTGGACCGGATGGGCCCGGGGCCGGAACGGCCGGCTGCGGATTATGGGGTATTCTTCCGGCCATGGCTAAAATGCACAAAACGGCCATGGTCATGCATCCGGTGGTGCGCGATGAACTCATGCGCCCCGAGCATCTGGACCGCCTCGGACGCGCGACGAAACTCGTGGCCGATACGCCTTTCCGGGACTTCGATGAGCTCGAGGCCGACCTGCCGCAGGTGGAGATCCTGGTCACAAGCTGGGGGTGCCCGCCGATTGATGCGGAGATCATCGACCGCCTGCCGCGACTGCAGCTCATCGCCCATCTCGCCGGCAGCGTGAAGGGGTTTCTCGACGACGTGGTCTGGCGCCGCGGCATCCGGGTGACCAACGCCGTGGCAGCAAACGCCGTCCCCGTCGCCGAATACACCCTCGCGGCCATTCTCTTCGCCAATAAACGCGTCTTTCAGCTCAGTCAGTTCTACAAGCAGCACAAGGAAAATCGCGCACCCTGGACCCGGGAAGCGCCGCAGGTCGGGAATTATCAGAAGACCGTCGGCATCGTTGGTGCTTCCCAGGTCGGGCGCCTGGTGATCGAGTATCTGAAACCGCACGACCTTCGCGTGCTCCTCAATGACCCCTACGTGACGCCCCTTGCAGCCCGCGAGCTTGGTGCGACCAAAGTCGGGCTGTCGGAGCTGCTCTCGGCCTCGGACGTGGTGAGCCTGCATGCGCCGCTCCTGAAAGATACGCAGCAGATGATCGGCGCGCGGGAGCTCTCCCTCATGGCCGATTACGCGACGCTTATCAATACCGCCCGGGGCGCCCTCGTCGACCAGGCCGCCCTGGAGGACGAACTTATGAAGGGCCGCCTCTACGCCGTCCTCGATACCACGGTGCCGGAAGTGCTGCCGCCGAGTTCGCCCCTCTACCAGCTGCCGAACGTCTTCCTGACCCCACACATTGCCGGGTCCCTCGGGGACGAGGCTCAGCGCCTGACGGACTACATCGTCGCCGAGGTAGAGCGCTTCGCCAGCGGGCGGGCCCTGAAGCATCTGGTGCGGCGGGAACAGCTCGCCAGACTCGCGTAGAATTCCGGGTCCCTGTTTTTTTAACTGAGTTTTTTGCGCCGCCCGCCCGGGCGACATAAGGGGGAACCATGGACCTGTCCTACGGACCGGACTACGAGACATTCCGTGAGGAAGTCAGAAGCTTTATCGCCGACCACCGCGACCAGGCACCAAAGGGCGCCGGCCAGCGGGCGCCGGAAACCCTCGCCTGGCAGAAGCTGCTCATCGAGCATGGCTACGCCGCGCGAACGATACCGAAGGAATATGGCGGCTACGGCGCCGAGCCGGACATCCTGAAAACGCGCATCATCGCCGAGGAGTTCGCCCGCGGTAAGGTCCCGAGCGGTCTCGGCGGTCAGGGCATCTCCATGCTCGTACCGACGCTCCTGGAAATGGGCTCAGAGGCGCAGAAGGAACAGTTCATCCGCCCCACGCTCCAGGGAGAAATGGTCTGGTGTCAGGGGTATTCGGAGCCCGGCGCCGGCAGCGACCTCGCGAGCCTGCGCACCTCCGCCGTGCTCGATGGCGACGAGTGGGTCATCAACGGCCAGAAGATCTGGACCTCCACGGCCCAGATCGCCGACTGGATCTTCTGCCTGGTCCGCACCGAGCCGGAGGCTCCCAAGCACCAGGGGATTTCTTTCCTGCTGTTCCGGATGGACACGCCAGGCATTGAGATCCGCCCGCTGGTGGATATGACCGGGGTGGCCAACTTCAACGAGACCTTCTTCACGGATGTGCGCGTGCCGAAAGAGCAGATCGTCGGCGCCCGCGGTCAGGGCTGGATGGTGGCGAACTCAATCCTCGGCAACGAGCGCGACTCGCTGGGGAATCCGGACGTAGCCCTTGCCCGGCTGACGTCGCTCACGGAGCTCATGAAGCAGGAGACCGTGAACGGCCAGCGCGCCATCGACAATCCGGTCCTGCGCGACCGACTCATGCAGATTCAGGCCCGGGTCATGGCTCTGCGCTGCAACGACCTGCGGGTGCTTTCCGCGAAGCTCAACAACGCCGACGCCAAGCTCGCGCGCATGATCGTCAAACTCCAGGGCACGGAGCTGCGCCATGAGCTTGAAGGACTCGCCATTGATGCCATGGGCGAACTGGGGCTTGCCTACGACGATAATCCGTATCTGCGCGACCACGGTTCCTGGCAGGCGCAATACATGTTCTACCTCGGTCTGATCATCGGCGGCGGCACCTCGCAGATTCAGAAGAACATCATCAGCGAGCGGGGCCTCGGCATGCCGAAAGAGCCGAAGTTCGAGAAAGGTCAGCTGACCTTCGCAACGGCAAAGAGCTGAGGAGGCCGCAGTAATGGATTTTGGACTTTCAGAAGAACAGACGCTGCTCCAGGACAGCGTTAACCGTTATCTCGACGAAAACTCGAGCCTCGATCACGTGCGCGGTTATGTTGAAGCGCCGGACAGCGATGTCTGGTCCGGCCTCGTGGAGCTCGGCGTTCCGGGCATTCTCGTGACTGAGGCGAACGGGGGCTTAAGCATGACGGCCCTCGATGCCGCCATTGTCGCTGAGGCGCTCGGATCACACACCGCCCCGGCACCCTTTCTGGGCTCTGCGGTGATGGCACCGGTTGCCCTGCAGGCCGCCGGTAAGAATCCCGAAGATCTCCTCGGCGCCATCGTTGCCGGAGAACAGCGCGTCGGCATTGCGGTGGGCGAAACCATCGCCACCCGAGCCGACGCCGGCATCACCAGCAGCGGCGACAGCCTCTCCGGCAAAGCGCTGTTTGTGCTCGATCACGGCGCTGATGCCTATCTTGTTGCCGACACCACGCGGTCGCTGTTTCTGGTGAAGGCGGACGCCAAGGGTTTGAGCAATCAGCACCTCACCACCATCGACCGGACCCGGCGCACCGGCGAGCTGGTTTTCGACAACGTTGCCGCCGAACGCATCAGCGACGATCCCACCGTGCTGCAGAAGACCCTCAACTTCGGTCGCGTCATGCTGGCCGCGGATACGCTGGGCGCAGCGCAGAACATGCTCGACCAGGCCGTTGCCTACGCGAAGGAGCGGGAACAGTTCAATCGGCCCATCGGTTCTTTCCAGGCCGTGAAGCACATGTGCGCGGAGATGGCCGCGGACCTTGAACCCTGCCGAGCCCTTATCTGGTTCGCTGCGCATAGCCTCGACGAACTGCCCGAGGAAGCCACCTTGAACGCCTGCCATGCGAAGGCCCACCTCGCGGAGGTCGGTAAAAAGGTCGCAAAAACTGCCACCGAAGTGCACGGCGGCATGGGTTTCACCGATCTCCTGGGCCTCCACTACTGGTTCAAGCGCATCGGCTTTAACCGACAACTCCTCGGTGGACCAGAGCAGGTGCGCGAAGAAGCCGCGCGCCTCCAGGATCTCGTGGCCTGACTGTGAGCGAGACGACGATCCATCCGGCGCTGCCGCTGAAGAACGTCGTCGTCTTTCCGCAGATCGTTCAGCATCTGGCAGTCGGTCGCCGGGGTTCGCTTGCGGCGCTGGCCGCAGCGGCCGAGGACAAGCAGCGCCTGCTCACCGTCGCCCAGCGCACGGCCGATATCGAAGAGCCAACCCTCGCTGACCTGCATCCAGTCGGGACCCTGGTGGAGGTCAAGCGCATCGAGCGTCAGGACCAGGGTGCCCAGGTCATCGTCCAGGGCACCCATCGGGTGAGGCTTATCGAGGCAACGGAAGAAAGCGGATATCTATCGCTCGTCACGGAGCCGCTGCCTGCGCTGGTCATGGCCGAGAGCGGCAGCGAAGCCGCTGGCGACGCAGCGGCCCATGCGCTCCTGCGGGAAAACCTGCAGCTCGCGCAGCGCATCGCAAAACTCATGGACAGCGAGAACGGCGCACAAATTTATCAGCAGCTCATCGGCAGCCTGCCCGATCCGGTCATGCAGATGTATCGCATCGCAAACCTCGCAGATCTCTCCGTGGATCAGCAGCAGGAGGTGCTGGCGGCAGAAGACGTCACAAGCCTCATGGAGGTGGTGCACGGCATCTTGAGCCATGAGCTGCAGGTGACCGAGGTGCGCCGCCAGATCGCCGAGCAGGCCCGCGACGATATGGACCAGCAGCAGCGCGAGCATCTGCTGCGCCAGCAGAAACGGGCCATCGAACAGGCCCTCGGCGAAGGCGACGACGACGAGGATGTGGCCGAGT
Organism: Pseudomonadota bacterium; assembly: GCA_039180365.1. Classification (GTDB taxonomy): domain Bacteria; phylum Pseudomonadota; class Gammaproteobacteria; order Pseudomonadales; family Azotimanducaceae; genus SZUA-309. The sequence continues at coordinate 11,735 of JBCDDI010000012.1, read as the reverse complement.
TAAAGGCGCTCCTGAAGGAAGCCCGACTGCCGGAGGCCGTGAAGAAGGAGGTGAATCGCGAACTGGCCCGCCTCGGCCGCATGTCCGCCGGGGCAGCGGACTATCAGGTGAGCCGGGCCTATCTGGAACTGATTGCCGAGCTGCCCTGGCACGAGCGCACGGAAGACCAGCTCGATCTTGCCCATGCACAGACCGTGCTCGATGAAGATCACTACGGTCTCGAGGATGTGAAGGAGCGTATCCTCGACGCCCTCGCCGTCATGCAGCTGAACCCGGAGGCGAAAGCGCCGATTCTCTGCTTCGTCGGACCGCCGGGCGTTGGCAAAACGTCCCTCGGCCAGTCTATTGCCCGCGCCATGGGCCGGCGCTTCGAGCGCCTGAGTCTCGGCGGCCTGCATGACGAAGCCGAGCTCCGCGGGCATCGGCGCACCTATGTCGGCGCCATGCCGGGGCGCATCATTCAGGGCGTTCGGCGGGCAGGGGTCACAAACCCGCTGCTGATGCTTGATGAGATCGACAAGCTCGGCCGCGACTTCCGCGGCGATCCGTCGGCGGCGCTGATGGAAATCCTCGATCCGGCGCAGAACAAGGAATTCCGGGACAACTACCTGAATCTCCCCTTCGATCTGTCCCGGGTCATGTTCATTACGACGGCCAACACCCTCGAGGGTATTCCGCGACCGCTCCTGGATCGCATGGAGATCCTGACCCTGTCCGGCTACAGCGACGCGGAAAAAGAAGCCATCGCCCGCCAATACCTGATTCCCCGGCGGCAGGCTGAAGCAGGGTTGGAGGCGGCGTCTCTCGAGATCAGCGATGCGGCGCTGACGAAGTGCATTCGCGCCTACACCCGGGAGGCCGGCGTACGCGAGCTCGAACGGGTCATCGGCAGCCTGGCCCGGAAGCGGGCCCGCCAGGTCGTGGACGCCGGCGAGACCATTACCACCACCATCGCCGAAGCAGACCTTGAGGCGCTCCTTGGGCCGGAGAAATTCCGGCCTGAACAGGAACGGACAGACGCTGAACCGGGCGTTGCCGCCGGGCTCGCCTGGACCGAAGCGGGCGGCGATGTGCTTTATGTTGAAGCAACGCTCACGCCCAAGGACGAAAAACTCACCCTCACCGGCCACCTCGGTCAGGTCATGCAGGAGTCGGCGCGGGCAGCCCGGAGCCACCTCTGGTCTGCCGCCGAGGCCCTCGGTATTGATCGGTCCCGCATCGAAGAGAACGGCGTGCACATTCATGTGCCGGCCGGTGCCGTGCCAAAGGATGGTCCTTCGGCCGGCATCACCATGGCCACAGCGCTCTATTCCGCTTACACGGACAAAGCCGTTCCCCGGGATCTGGCCATGACAGGAGAGCTCACGCTTTCGGGCCTGGTGCTGCCCGTCGGCGGCATTAAAGAAAAGCTGCTTGCCGCCCACCGGGCGGGCAAGCACCGGGTGCTGCTCCCCGCAGAAAACGCGTCAGATCTCGCCAAGGTGCCGGACAAGGCGCTGGAAGATCTGGAGGTGGTGCTGGTCGCCACCCTGGAAGAAGTCTTCGCCGCCGTCTTTCCCAGCTGATCTCTCCGGCGACGCGGGACTGGTCAGCTCAAAGCAAGGATCCAGCCCGGCTGGCGTTCAGCGCCGGGAATAGAGCAGCGCGTTCCCCGCTTTGCCGCAGAGCGTCGCGGCACCTGACTCGCGCAAGCAGTAGGCGAGCTTCTGTGCGAGCCAGCGCGGCTGGCCCATGGCAGCCGCAAGGTCAGCGGTGGTAAAGGCTTCCGGCAGCGGACCCTCCACGAAGGAATAGAGATCATCGCGAGAACCGATGCGGCGCTGCTCAACAACCGCGTTAAGGCGCCGACTGACAACCCGCCAGCCGCCGCGACGCCGGACGCGACCGGGATCGTGAACGCGAATTTCGTCCTCTTCGATAAGCACCACTTCCACCTCGAAATTCGGATGCTCCAGGAGCTGCGGAATACTGACGAGCTCCTCAACGATATTCGCCGCACTCCCCTTTTTAGGAGATTTACGTCGGGACGCCTGACCATCTTCTTCCTCGGGAAGCTTGACGATGTAGCGGACGGCGGCAACGGGATGAACGAGGACAACCCGATGGGTCTCAAGCAGCGCCGCGAGTTTTCGCTTGAGCGGGGCAAAGCCGCCGGTCTGAATCTCGTAGAGGACGTCGTCGGCGCCGCGTACATCGGCCACAAAGCTGCCAACGGGGACTTCCTGCTCCGCGTCTGCCGTGCAGTAGAGGGACTTCAGGGCCTGATGCAGAGGCCCTTCGTTGAGGGTGCCGATCTGTGCGCTCACGGGCCGGCATTGTAGACGCAGCGCGTGCTCCGGTCAGGGCCAGGGGCGGAACTCGAGCCGCTTCAGAACGCGCGGCATTGCTGGCAGGGTGACGCCTTGCGGGGACCTGTGCATACTCAGCCGTCCAACAACCAGCCATATCGCAATAGAAGGGAGAGAGACCATGAGCGCAGACGGCACCTGGAACACCACCATGAACACCCCTATGGGCGCCCAGAACGGCACGCTGACCATCGCGACCGACGGCGGCACGCTGACCGGCAAGCTTTCGGGCCCGCAGGGTGAGATCGAGATCGACGAAGGGGGCACCGTCGACGGCAACAGCCTGACCTTCAGCGCAAGCGTGACCACGCCTATGGCCATGACCCTGGAGTTCGCAGCGGAAGTAGACGGCGATGAGATCAAAGGCTCCGTGAAGCTCGGCGCTTTCGGCAACGCGGACTTCACCGGCACCCGCGCCTGACCCTCCAAGCTGGCCATCTGTGGGGGTAGGCGTGAGCTGGGAGGACGAAGTTGATGAGCTGAAACGGCGCGAGCAACTCGCTCACGCCATGGGCGGCCCGGATAAAGTCGCCCGTCAGCACGAATTCAACAAGCTGACCATCCGCGAGCGTATTGACGCCGTTGCGGACGGTCAGTCCTTCCACGAAATCGGCGCCCTCGCCGGCGTCGGCAGCTACGACGAAGACGGTAATCTCACCGCCTTCACGCCTTCAAACTTCGTGTTCGGCACCGCCGACATTGATGGCCGCCCGGTGATCCTCTCCGGCGACGACTTCACGGTTCGCGGCGGCTCCGCCGACGCCTCCATTGCCGGCAAGCGAACCCAGGCAGAAGGCCTCGCCTACGAGCTGCGCCTGCCGCACATCCGTCTCGTGGACGGTATGGGTGGCGGCGGTTCCGTAAAGACCATCGAGATGGCCGGGCGCACCTATATTCCCGAATTGCGCGGTTGGGAGACCGTGGTCCGCCACCTTGGAGTGGCACCGTCTGTTTCCCTGGCCCTGGGTTCCGTCGCCGGCATCGGCGCCGCCCGGGTGGCCACGAGCCACTATAGCGTGATCGTGAAATCGTCCGCGCAGATGATGATTGCCGGCCCGGCCCTCGTGGACTGGGCAAGCCTTGGGGACGTGAGTAAAGAAGAGCTGGGCGCCTCAAAGATCCACACCCGCAATGGCGCCATCGATGACGAGGTGCAGACCGAGGCTGAGGCCTTCGAACGGGCCCGGGCCTTTCTTTCCTATCTGCCTTCAAGCACCGACGAGCTGCCGCCGGTGATCGAGTCCACGGACGACCCCAAGCGGCGCGAAGAAGCCCTCATCGAAATCGTTCCGAAAGACCCACGCAAGGTCTACAAAATGCAGACCGTGATTGACGCTGTCGTGGACGAGGGCTCTTTCTTTGAAATCGGCCGCAAGTGGGGTCGAAGCATCACCACGGGGCTTGCCCGCCTGGACGGCATCCCCGTCGCGCTTTTCGCAGAAAATCCGATGGTTTATGGCGGCGCCTGGACTGCCGATGCCTGCAAGAAGCTGATTCGCCTCATCGACCTGGCCTCCACCTTCCATCTGCCTATCGTGCACCTGGAAGATTGCCCGGGATTCCTGATCGGTAAACAGTCGGAAGAAACGGCGACCATCCGCTTCGGCTCTCAAGCGCTCGCAGCCCTCGGCCAGTCGCCGGTACCTTTCTGCTGCGTGGTCGTGCGCAAAGCGTTCGGTGTGGCCGGCGGCGCCAACCACAAACCCGGGAGCCATCACATTCGGGTCGCCTGGCCTTCCGGGGATTGGGGTTCGCTACCCATCGAAGGCGGCATCGAAGTGGCCTACAAGGCGGAGCTCGCCGAAGTGGACGACTACGACGGGCACCTGGCAAAGATCAAGGAACGCCTCAATCAGGTGCGCTCGCCTTTTCGTTCGGCAGAGTATTTTGAGATCGAGGAGATCATCGATCCGCGGGACACCCGCAGCGTCCTGACGCGCTGGGCGAAGCTCGCCCGGCGTGCGCTGACCGTGCAGCCCGCGCAATTCTGGTATCGACCATGAGTAGACCTTTCGTAATCCTGAGCCTGCTTCTCGCAAGCACAGGTACCGCCGCAAACCCAACCAACTGCAGCTTCGGCGAGCTCAGCCGGAATATTGAAGTGGTCTACGCGAATCCCGGTCAGGCCGTGCCCTGCGAGGTGATCTACGACAAGGCGAGTGAAGGCAGCATCGAGACGCTGTGGCAGGCGAACGTTGAGGCGGGCTACTGTGAGAGCCAGGCTGCCGGGCTCATCGCCAAACTCGAGGGCCTTGGCTGGCGCTGTACCGCGGCCGCTCAAGGAGCACCGAGTGACCTCGACAGCGCCGTAGAAGGCGCTATGGACCCGGAACCGCGTTCACCCTGACGCACACTCCCGGGCCAACAGCCGAGCAAGCACGGCGGCAAGATCCGCATCCGCTGCGTCCTTGAGCGGCGCCATACGCTGATAGATCTCAGCGGCCGCCTCGTGAAAATCGCCAGGCAGCGCGTTGTCGGCGAAGGTAGCGGCTATCTCCTCCATTTCACCGACAAAGCGCCAGGCTTTCCCCGCCGTGCCCCGGGCAGCACCTTCTGACCGCAGCGCAAGATCCGGCTGCGAGATGGCCCATTCCGCAAGCAGAGCCTCGTCGACACCCTCGGCGGTCGCCAGGGCGCGGATCGCCAGGAGCAGCGCGCTGGTGCCTTTTGTGTAGGCAGCAAAACACATCTTCAGGGCAGAAGCGGCGCCCGCCTCTCCCGGGACGACGTGCACGCCAAGGACCGGGTCGCTGAACCAGTCGCAGACCTCGGCGGCGTGTTCGCCGGAGAGATAAAGTCGCGTTGTGCCAGGTCTTGCTGCCGGTGGACCGATGATGCCGCCGTCCACGAAACGGCTGCCGACCATTACCGCAAGGTTTTTCGCCGTCATTGGCGCGACGGCATTGGCGTCCACATAAAGGCCGTCGAAGCCGGCCCCGAGGACCGTTTCGGCCACACTAAGGGCTGCATCAGGTGGGCAGACAGAGAGTAGCGCCTCGCTTTCGGCCAGGGCATCGATACTCTGCACCGGGGTCAGGCCGGCAGCCTCTGCGCGAGCCTGCGTTGCCGGGCTGCGGCCCGCCGCCTGCCAGAGCACGTTGTGACCGGAGCGCACGAGGGCCGCCCCGAGGCTTGCTCCCATGGCGCCGGGATTCACCAGACCAATCTTCACAGCCGGTAGTCCAGCGGTGGATCGCGATCTCCGAGCAGCGCCTCGTATTCGAAGTCCGGCCCCCGTTTCGCTTCGAGTTCGTCCTGTGCTTCGCGGATAATCTCGGGATTTTCGATGAGATCCCGGGCGGTACGGGCGAGGAGCTTGGCAGCCAACCCCATGCCTTTGTGGCCGATACTCGTGCCACCGGCGGCCACGGCCTGCCAGCTGTGCGCAGGGGTACCGGGCACCCAGGTTGCCGTGCGGAATCCTACCGTCGGCACGTTCCAGCTCACATCGCCCACATCCGTGGAGCCCATACCCTGAGTCACCCGGAAGGGTGCTACCTCGTTGGTGGACTCGATGGAGGGGAGATTCTTACCAAGGGTCTTGCGGATCTGCCGGGCAAAGGCGAGCTCCTCATCGTCGTAAAGATAGCCGCCAAGGCTGCGCAGATTGCCATCAACAAGGCGCGCCAGCGTCTCGTTCGGCAACACCGGATAATTACCGTGCATCACCTCATAGCTCATCTCCGTGCCTGTGCCGAGGGCGGCGGCCTCGGCGGCAGTGACGACACGCTCGAAGAGCTCAACCACCCGGGCCGCTTCCGGGTGGCGTACGTAGTAATAAACCTGTGCGGTCTCTGGCACGATGTTCGGGGCCGCGCCACCGTTGGTAATGACGTAGTGAATGCGGGCGTTGCTCGGCACGTGCTCGCGCATCAGGTTCACCATGTAGTTCATGGCTTCAACGCCGTCCAGCGCCGAGCGGCCCCGATCGGGCGCCGAGGCCGCGTGGGCGGAGATACCGTGGAAAGTGAAGCGCCCGGACTTGTTTGCCGTGCTGCTGGCGGCGGCTGCGCTGTTCCGGTCGCCCGGGTGCCAGTGCAACACCACGTCCACGTCGTTAAAGAGTCCCGCGCGGGTGAGATACACCTTACCGGACCCACCCTCTTCCGCCGGTGTGCCATAGACGCGAATCGTCCCGGAGCGGTTTTCTCCATCAAGCCAGTCCGCCAGCGCCATGGCCGCGGTCACCGACGCAGCGCCGAAGAGATGGTGACCACAGGCATGACCGGCAGCACCCGCTTCCAGCGGTCGGCGCACGGGGACTGCGGCCTGGGACAACCCCGGCAGCGCATCAAATTCGGCGAGGATACCGATGACCGGCTCGCCCCGGCCGTAGCTCGCCACAAAGGCTGTCGGTATGGCGGCCACACCGGTATCGATGGCGAAGCCCCGGGCTTCGAGATGCGCCTGCAGTGCCGCGCTGCTTTCGGTCTCGAGATAGCCAAGCTCCGCCGCGCGCCAGATCTGATCGGCCAGGGCAACGCCGCCAGGTAAGGCGGCATCCACCAATCCTGAGAGTTCTGCGCCACGGGCGCTGGCGGCGATGGAAAGCGCCAGCAGCATGAGCCCCAGCAGCGCCCGTCGGCTCGCCCCGCGATCTTCGGATGGTTTCCGTCCCAACCGGAATTTGCCTGCCTTGGTTATGCCTTTGAGCATGATGTCAGCGTCAACCTTTCGCTCTGGAATCCCTTAAGTTAGCGGCTTTGCGGGTGCCTTTCACGGTCTGGCAATGCGCCCCCATCCTTTCTCGGAGCCTTTCACGGAGCCTTGACGGATTCAGGGGGAACCTGACAGGCGTCAACTCTCACCCAAGATCCTGCCGTTCAGGTTCTGTTCAGCAGGCACGCCTTAGCGTATACCTGACGCATTCCGGCAATCACACCCCAGACAAAGCAGTGCTCCGGAAAGACAGGGAGTCAGCGCGCCGCTCACGGTTGCAGCACCTAAGCAGAGCGCATCTTCAGGGAAGCCGTCAGCAGGCAAGAAAGGAAGTCCACCGTATGAACAACAAACTCGTAACACTTCTGGTCGCCAGCCTCATGAGCGCTGGCGCCATGGCCATCCCACCGGAACTCAGCGGCGAGTCCGTGCACAGTATCGAGGCCGAAAATGGCATCGCCGGCTGGTCAACGGTGGATAGCCAGCGCGTGTTGCTGAATCTCGACGAACAGGACAGCTATCTTCTGACCCTCAAGCACCAGTGCGTTGGCCTCACCTGGGCGCAGAACATCACTGTCACCATGTCGAATAACACGATCTGGGCGGGCTTCGACGCAATCGAAGCCGACGGCCGCGCCTGCGCTATCGACAGCATCGAAAAGATCAACCCGAAAGATCTGTAGCGCGAAGGGCGACACAGCTAGCCGCCAGGCTAGCTAGGTAAAGAGCCCTCAGCGGTCAGCCGAAGGCTGACATAGCTAGCCGCCAGGCTAGCTATGACGGAAGAAAATGCACCGGGTAGCTGATCGTCGTCGTCCCAACGTCCCGCTTCCCGAAATTGAAAAGCCGAACCCGATTGACGATCTTCGCAATCACCGTCTCGTCGTCGATTTCTGAGGCGACCACCTTCACGTCCATGACCTGCCCCTCCGGGCTGATCACCAGTTCCAGCACAACCTTGCCTTGCAGGGTCGGATCCTGACGGAGCGCCCGGTTGTAGATGGCAAAGATTGCGCCTTTGTTCGTATCGAACACACGACGAATGTCTTCAATACTGCGCGAACGCGCATCGAGGGTTCGCTCTTCCGGTGCCTGGACCCCACCTTCACCTTTGCTGCCTTCCGGCACCTCAACCTTGGTGGTTTCCCGGCCGGCAAGGGCCACACCGCCAGTATCACGCGACAGCTCCGTGACATTCACACCTGAGCTCCGCGTGCCGTGTTTAGACGTCAGCAACGAACGATCAATGCTGGCCGCCTCACCGGCGCCCTGCTGTATGGAGCCTGTGTCCTGGAGCGCGTTCATGTCCACCGCATCACGCATGTCTGCAAAAGCATCCTGGAAAGCGAGGAGACCGGATACGGCCGCCTTTTCCTTGGCATCAGCAACGGTGGGTTCCGGCTCCGGCGGCTTTTCCGGTTCGGGCTCCGGAGGCTTCTCCGGCTCCGGTTCGGGTTCCGGTTCCGGCTCCGGCTCTGCTTCCTCTTCCGGCTCCGGTTTCGGCGGCGGTGGGGGTGGCGGCTCAGGCTTATCGAGCATGATGCGCGCAAGCTGCGGAGGCAGCTCTTCGAGCTCCTCACGGTCCACTTCCGGTACCGGCATGAAAGGTATGGCCACGCCGCCGCCAACGATGACGATCATCATGACGCCGAGCCAGCGCTTGAGTTCTTTGCGGTCGGAGCGATCCAGATCCCAGGGCAGGCTGAACACCGGCCCGTTGAAATGCGTCGGTGCGCTCACGAGGCACCTCCCGCCTGGACGGCACTGACGGCAGCTGTGTCCTGAGCGCCGGCTTCGAGTTCAGCGGGATCTGTAACACCCTGAAGCTTGTTCACGGCGAGAGAGATACGGGCAAAGTCCGTGGTCTGACAGGTCAACATGACCTTCTTCAGGAGCCAGTAAGGGAGCTCGCGGTCACCCATAATGGTGATCTCGAAGCCGCCCTCGGGAATTTCACCCTTTCGAGCCGCCTGATACTCGAGCTCCGCCTTAAGACCGTCGATGACCGAAACCTTCGGGTCTGCGATCTCTTCAACGCGGGCAACCGGACGGCCCTGAAGCACCAGGTCATCCTGGCTGATGGAGATGACCAGCTGGTTCTCCGGCTGCTGTTCGGACGTCGAATCCGGCAGCTTGATCTTGGAACTGGTTTGCAGCACTTCCACCTCGGAGGAATTCACCATCAGGAAGAAAACCAGAATGGTGAAGATGTCCATGAGCGAAACCAGGTTCAGTGCACCGGCCTTACCATGCTTCTTCTGCGCAACGCGTCGCTGCTGATGACGAATCTTGCTCACGATGCGGCTCCCTTTTTAGCCGGAGCATCGCCCAGCGATATCACCGGGAAGAGCTCGGCGTTAACCACCTCGAGGTTCTGCACCGTCGGGTAGGAGCGCACCTTGTCCATGATCGTGACCAGCGTCTGGTAGTCCGTTTCCTGCTCGAGCAGCACCGTAATGTCCTGCTTCTCAGGCATACGTCGCTTCAACTCCTGCATCACGAGCGACAGCTCGTTGAAGTCGTAGCTGCCATCTACCATGGGAATGGACTTGATGGTGCCACCGCGACCGTCTGCGATGACCAGCGTGTCGCCTTTCACGACAACCTCAAGATGCACCGCGTCCGGGTCGAAGGCGTCGGACGCACCCTCACCGGTCGGGAAGTTGAGATCGATGACCGTGGTGTGGGTAAACACCATGGACAGGAGCAGCACAGGGACGAGCACGATCATGAGATTCATGAACGGCGTAACGTCCAGGTCTGCAGCGTCCTGGTGCTTGTACTTGCGATGTTTGACGCGATCCATTGCCAATACTCCTTCGCAGCTGTCCTCAGGGCAGAGACCCGATCCTTAAGCGGAAGGTCTCAGTTCAGGCGTGGCTTCAGGCTGAAGCTTGAGCCGCCTTCTGACCCTGAGCCGCAGGCTTCTCGTCACCGTCCATGAGGTTCAAGAACTTCACGACAGCAATTTCCAGGCTCTCGACAATGGCGGCCGTCTTCGACTGCAGCATCGAATGCACGAGGAGCAGCGGGATGGCGGCCATGAGGCCAAAGGCCGTGGTGTTCATGGCGATGGAAATCGACGAAGACAGCAGCGTGGCTTTTTCGGCGGGATCGGCGTTGGCCACAGCCGTGAAGGCAGCGATCAGACCGATGATGGTGCCGAGGAGGCCCAGCAGCGTCGCAATGTTGGCAAAGGTTGCCAGGTACGGCGTGCGGCGCTCGATGTTCGGCAGGATCTCGAGGAGACCCTCTTCCATGGCGTACTCGATGTCCGAGCGGCGCCGGGAAGACGAGCGACGGTTCATGCCGTCGGCAATGATGCGCGCCATGGCCGAGTTCGACTTACGGGTGACTTCCGCCAGTTCCCGTGCCCGGCGCTGCTTGAGCAGCGGCAGGATCTTATTGTAGTCGCGGCGATTCACACGCATCTGATTCATGAGGTACAGGAATCTCTCCAGCGCGATCGCCAGTCCAATCCCGAGCACAACGGCAATGGGATACATGAACGGACCACCGTCCTGGAAGAAACTGACCACGGTTGTGTACATGTCCATTTCTTACTCCTCCGATTTCGTCCTGGCAGTGTCTACCGCCTCGACGTTTTGCCGCTTCGAGCTTCTTGCTCTCGTCGGCTGCCTGGTACTGCTGATCAGCGCTTGCGGCGCGAATCTCCAGCGTCTTTCGCTGTTTCCAGCGATTCAAAATATTTCAGTTCCCGCCGATAAGCCGGGGGGTAGAGCCGCCCAAACACGTCCATTTCGGCATAGCTGGCATCAAGCTCAATCTCGGGCAGTCCGTTCGGATCCCGCCAGGGCAAGATATATAGAACTTTCGGCAGCTCTTGGTTGCCGGAGATCACGGTTTCGTCAAGTCGTATGACTCCCCGCGGAATTTCTGCTTCTTCTGCGACAGCGCCTGCGGCGAAGAAAAAGCCTGCGGCGAAGAAAAAGCCCGCGGCGGTAAAAAGGCCCGCGGCGAATAAAGAGGCAGCAGCCGAGGCAGCAAGCAACACACTCATGACAAGCCGTTTCATACGCCGAGCCTCCGCTCCAGATCCATTACCCAACCCTTTACGCGCCGGTCTTCTTCGTTCTGCAGGGACTGATACTGACGGTAGCTGACCAGGGCATCGGCGAGACGGCCCAGATACAGCTCATAGAGAATGCCGAGGTTCAGGTGCGCGGCGCTGTTGCCGGGCACGAGCGTCAGGCAGTTCTTGTAATGCTGCTCGGCGGCTTCGAAATCTCCGTTCACCCTGGATAGCAGGCCGAGCTCGTTGTGCGCCGTACAGTTGTAGGGATTTGCCTGGGCAGCCGCTTCGAAGGCTCGACGGGCTTCTTCCGGCTGCTGTTGCGCCACGTAGATCTGGCCAAGGTTGATCCAGGGGCCTGCAAGCTCTGGCTGCTCCGAGGTAATGCTCAGGAGCAGCACTTCCGCCTCGAGCGGCCGGCCGTCCTGCATGAGGGCTACGGCACGCTCGAAGTCCGAGGCGGTGCTGCCTTTTACCTCAGGGATCTCGACCACAGGAGGAGTGATCTCGTCACCCGGGCTGCCTTCCACGTACTGGCCACTCGGGTCCTGACCGGTCTGACCGGTCGACGCCGAAGGCTTGGAGGAAGGGCCACCACCGGGTGCCGAGACACAGGCGGTCAGCAGCACGGGCAAGAGCACGCCCGCAGCCGCTTTAGTGAATGGTGTCAACGTAGGCAACGTCTATCTCCTGCT
>JBCDDI010000011.1:0-19089 GCA_039180365.1 Pseudomonadota bacterium | reverse complement strand
ATTGAGCAGCGTTATCACCGATAAAACACTTATCTCCATGAAATTTGTCACGCCTATCGGCAGGCCCAGCTTCACGAGACGCGTGATCTCCCGGCCGTCCGGCGGACTGACGCGGCTGAAAACACCCGTTACCCGGATACGCGAGCGCGCGACCACAACCACCATGGCCGTAAGCTGACCCGTGAGCACAATGGCCGAGGCCCAGCCGCAGCCGACGCCGCCCATACCTTCGATCCCGAAGGCGCCGTAGATGAACAGGTAGTTGAGCGGAATCTTGAGCGCCAGCGCACCGCCAGCAATCCACATGGCCGGCAGGGTCCAGGACATCCCTTCGCAGAGATAACGAAGGCTGAAGTAGCCGAGTACCGGAAGTACACCGAAGGACAGCGCCTCGAGATAAGCAACCGCAACGGGGATGGCACGCTCGTCGACGCCAAGCAGATGGTAGAGGGGCTCCACGTTGTGCAGAAAGACGATCATGACCAGACCGCCGGCCAGAGCCACCCAGAGGGCCTGGCGCGCCACCTCGCCGGCTTCCGCCTCACGGCCGGCACCGTGAAGCTGGGATACAGAGGGTGTAAGCGACATGATCACGCCAGAGAGGAGCAGGACGAAGGGCCAGTAGAAGTTGCCGCCGAGGGCGATACCGGCCAGGTCTACGGCACTGACCTGGCCTGCCATGATCGTATCGGCAACGCCCATGCCCATCTGGGTGACCTGCGCCAGAATCATGGGCGCTGCCAGGCGGCTCAGCGTGCCGAGCTCACGTCCGATTTCTCCGCCAGTCCCCGACACGGCGAACCCCTCGTTACCCGCCTGCTTCAAAGAGCCGCGCATTGTACGCGCTGGCCCGTCGCGACGTTCACCGCTTTTTCATCGGCAATGAGAATAATTACGATTTAGAGAAACTAGAGATTCGGGGATTTCCATAGACATTACCTATTACCCCGATAGCAAGAAACGAATGGCGGGGTTCAGCCCGCCACCTATACTCGATGCATCACCATCCGGTGAGTTGACTCACAGAACTCGAGACAGGAAGGAAAACATGGACCTTAAGGACAGCAACACTCTGCAGAATCTGAAGGACGCCTTCGCTGGCGAATCTCAGGCCAACCGCCGCTACCTTTACTTTGCTGCGAAAGCAGACGTTGAAGGCGAGAACGACGTCGCCGCCGTATTCCGCTCCACCGCAGAAGGTGAAACGGGCCACGCGCACGGCCACCTCGAATACATGGAAGAAGTCGGTGACCCGGCTACGGGGCTGCCCATTGGCACGACCGCCGACAACCTGAAAGCGGCAATCGCTGGCGAAACCCACGAGTACACGGACATGTACCCGGGCATGGCGGGGACTGCCCGCGATGAAGGCTTCGACGAAATCGCCGATTGGTTTGAAACGCTGGCCAAGGCAGAGCGCTCTCACGCCAACCGTTTCCAGAAAGCCCTGGACTCCATGGGCTGAGACGAGCCCTACAGGGAAGCTGCGAGAAGGGGGGTCAATACTGGCCCCCTTTTTCGTCTGGCAAAACCGTCCATTAACCGCTTTATCGCAACGTCTGGTGGCAGTGCCGCCGTCAGATAGTCCATAAACCGCTGATACGCAGCAAGGACCGAGGATCATGAAAGAAGGAAGCCTGGAGGCGCCGGACCGCCAACCGCTCGACTGGAAGAACCCGGAGTTCTATGAGAAAGAGTCGCTCTACAGCGAGCTCGAGCGAGTCTACGACATCTGCCACGGCTGCCGGCGCTGCGTCAGCCTCTGTGACGCTTTCCCGACGCTCTTTGATCTTGTCGATGAGTCCGAGACCTTCGAAGTGGACGGCGTCGACAAGGACGACTACATGAAAGTCGTCGACCAGTGCTACCTCTGCGACCTGTGCGCAGAAACGAAGTGCCCCTACCTGCCGCCGCATGAGTGGGCCGTTGACTTCCCGCATCTCATGCTTCGGGCCAAAGCCTACAAATTCGAGCAACAGGACACGAAATGGCGGGACCGCATTATCACCAGCACAGATCCCATCTTTGACACGCTGAGCACGCCCGGCGTTGCGTCTCTTGCGAACAGCGCCGCAAACAACAAGGCCCTTCGCAAAGTCGGCGACCGGCTGGGTATCCACCCGGATGCGCCTCTACCAGTCTTTCACAGTGCTACGGCATCCAAACGGAATCCTGATGAAGTCGGCGCTGCAATGCCGGTGTCACCCTCGGAGCAGACTACCGGCAAGGTCGCCATATACATGACGTGCTACGGAGACCACAACGAACCGCAGGTGGTCGAAGACCTGATTGCCGTGCTCAATCACAACGGCATCCCCGTGAAACTTCTGAAAGATGCAAAGTGCTGCGGCATGCCGAAGCTGGAACTCGGCGATCTGAAAAAAGTAGAAGCCACCAAAGACGCCAATTTGCCCGTCTTCCTTGAGGCCATACGGGACGGCTACGACATCATCGCCCCCATCCCTTCCTGCGTACTCATGTACAAGCAGGAACTGCCGCTGATGTTCCCGGACGACGAAAACGTCGCGAAAGTGCAGAACGCGTTCTTCGATCCCTTCGAATATCTGATGCTGCGTTACAAAGCCAACCTCGTCCGAACAGACTTCAAGACCAGCCTGGGCAAAGTCGCCTATCATGTGGCCTGCCATCAGCGAGTACAAAACTTCGGGATGAAAACCCGCGAATTCCTCAATCTGATCGATGGCACCGAAGTTACCGCGATTGAGCGTTGTTCCGGTCATGACGGCACTTATGCCGTGAAAAGCGAGACCTATGACAAAGCCATGAAAATTGCGAAGCCAGTTGTGAATCGCGTGAAAAAGGCAGAGGCGGACAGCTTTGGCTCCGACTGCCCTATGGCCGGTCGTCTGATCGCCCATGGTATGAGCGAAGACGACCCCAATGCGGTGTCCGAGCACCCGGTTACCATGGTCAGGCGCGCCTACGGAGTTTAGTGATGCAGAAACTGAATCGAGCGGCTCTCTGGAGCCTCGAGGAATACGCGGAGGCACGACCAACGTTCCGCGCCGAAGTCATGGCCCACAAAGGCCCTCGGCGCGTGGCCATCGGCCCCCACGCCAGCCTCTATTTCGAAGACTTCATGACCATGAAATACCAGGTCCAGGAGATGCTCCGGGCCGAGCGGATTTTCGAGGCGGCGGGCATCGAAGAGGAGATTGAGGCTTACAACCCACTGATCCCCGACGGCAGCAACCTGAAAGCCACCTTCATGATCGAATATGGCGACGTTGAAGCGCGTCGTGAGGCCCTCGCGGGGCTCGCCGGTATCGAAGACACGATCTGGTTGAGCGTCGACGGCGGCGAGAAGAATTACGCGATCGCTAACGAAGACCTCGACCGAAGCACCGCAGACAAAACCTCGGCCGTGCACTTCCTGCGCTTCGAACTCAGCGCCAGTACGATTACCGCCTTCCGCTCGGGAACGGACGTTAAGTTCGGCATTGATCACGAGGGCGTACTGCAGGGATCGGTGACCTTGAGCGCTGATCAGGTGGCAAGTCTGGCCGCCGATTTCGACTGAATACGGGCGAACTCCGGGGAGCGGCTGTCGCTCGTCGGAGGTCTGCTTACATGCAACCTCTCGCCTTTACGCCAGCGCTTCGCGCAAGAGCGCGACAAGCTTCTCCAGCAGCGGCTCCCGCGGCGAACTGCGCCGCCAGCAGAGCCCGACGATCCGGTGCGGCACTTCACCCTTGAAAGGTATGTAGCGAATTCCGGCCACCGGCTTCGCCGGTACCGCAAGCTCCGGCATGAGCGTAATGCCAACGTCGGCCACAACCATCTGCCGCAGCGTTTCCAGGCTCGTCGCTCGGAAATTGGTGTTCTCCACGGCGTTGTGTGAGTTGCAGACCTCGAGGGCCTGATCCCTCAGACAGTGGCCGTCTTCGAGGAGCAGCACCTGTTCGTCATCGAGGTCATTCACTGACACCTGTTTCCGCTTGGCCAGCTCGTGCTGCTTCGACACGGCCATATAGAAGGGCTCCTGGTAGAGGGGTGCCTCGATGATGTTCTCTTCCTCGAGAGGCAGCGCGAGAATCACCGCATCAAGATCGCCTTCACGCAGCAGCCGGCTGATCACTGCCGTCTGTCCTTCCGTCAGCTGAATTTTCAGGGTCGGCAGCGCCTTACGAATCGGTGCCAGGATTTTCGGTAGCAGATATGGGGCAACTGTCGGGATCACCCCGAGTCGGAAATCACCGCCTAAGGGATCGGCATATTCCTCGGCAATGGTGCCGAGCTGATTCGCCTCTCGGAGGACCCGCTGAGCCTGGGCAACCACGCGCTCGCCAACGGGGGTGAGCAGCACCTGACGATTGGTTCGCTCAATGAGCGTCACGCCAAGCTCTTCCTCGAGCTTCTTCAGCTGCGTGGACAGCGTTGGCTGACTGACAAAGCAGGCTTCGGCCGCGCGCCCGAAGTGACGATGCTCTGCCACGGCAACCAGATACTTGAGATCTCTCAGGTTCACTCGCTGCTCCTCAGCGCCAGGGTTGGACGATGATTTTGGCGTGGGCTTCGGGGTTCTTCAGATCCTGGAAGGCCTGCGCAACCCCACCCGCACCCACATGACCGGTTATGAGCGGCGCTACGTCAATCTCGCCTTCGGCGATGTGACGCAGGGTGCTGGCAAACTCTTCCCCCGTATAACCAAGCACAAACTGCAGGTTCAACTCTTTGTTGATGGCAAGCAGCGGGCGGATCGGGTCGGACTCCATGCATACCCCGACGATCACAAAACGCGAGCCGCGCTCGGCACCCACCATCATCTGATCGATCACGCCAGGTACCCCCACGCACTCGAAGTACACCCCGGGCGGCAGTTCCCGCTCGCCGCTTAAGGGATTCACCGGCGCCTGCTGCCCCTGGGCACTGGCAGCCGCTGTCGCCCGCCAGGAGTCATAGGGTGACTGGCTGGCCGGATCGATAACCTGATCAGCGCCGAGCTGCTCAGCCAGGGAGCGCCGCGCCGGAGAAAAGTCGGCGGCGACAATCGGAGCAACGCCTTTCAGTTTCAGCGCGGCAATCACCGCGAGGCCAACAGGCCCGCAGCCGATCACAAGAGGCACATCGTCTGGCCTCAGGCGCGCCATTTCCACGGCGTGGAGTCCTACCGCCATCGGTTCCGTCAGGGCTGCATGATCGTCGGCAAGTCCGTTCGGCACCGGCAGGAGCAGGTTTTCAGAAAGCAGCATCTGCTCCCCATAACCTCCCGGTACCTCATTGGAGTAACCAACGGTGGTAGCGGCGCCGTCCCGGAGCAGCATGGGCATGGCGCATACCCGGGTGCCAGGGGCGAGGCGATCGCCGCTCGCCTGCCCGGGCCCATGATCGAGAATCTCGGCGCAGAACTCGTGGCCCATGACAATATCCCGGTCGCCATCGAGGCTGCCGGCAAAACCCTCATCGCCGAAACTCGTGAACTGATCGAAGTGCTCGAGCGCATGCAGGTCGGAACCGCAAATGCCGCAGGCCAGGGTCTTCACGAGCACCTCCCCGGCTCTGGGTTCCGGTACCGCCATTTCATCGACGACGATCTTTCTGTCTCGCATGATGGCCGCGCGCATCTGTCCTCCCCTTAAGCGTTCCGAGTAGTCTGTGCGGCTATCTTAGTGGGCCGGGCAGGAGCCCGGAAAGGAGCAAGGGGAAACCGTCGTGACTACGAACGCCGGAGAGGAAGCGCTGGCTGTGGACGTGCTCCACTCGAACGCAGAGCTGCTGGTATTGAACAAACCCGCCGGCCTCTCTGTGCTCAAGGATCGCAGCGGCGCACCCTGCCTCTGGGACAGGCTGCCCACCATCGTCGATGGGAAGCCGTACCTCGTGCATCGTCTCGATAAGCCCACGAGCGGCGTCCTTATCGTCGCCCGCTCAGCCCCTGCCCAGGCCCGTCTGACAAAGGCCTTTCAGGCCCGGCGCGTGCGGAAGTTTTACCTGGCCTGGGTGGTGGGGGATCCCGGCGCGAGCGGCGAGATCGACCTGCCCCTGAAGAAAGGCCGTAAAAACCGCTTTCGCGTGGCAGGCCTGCGAGAAGATATCAGCAAGACCGGGAATCGCTGGCAGCTCCGCCCCGGTAGCGCTTTCGAAGACGGTCACGACAGCCGTACCCGCTTCCGGCGTCTGGCAGGCAGGGAGAGCAGGTCTCTGCTCCTGCTGATGCCGGCAACCGGACGAACGCATCAGCTTCGGGTGCATCTGGCCTGGATCGGCCATCCCATCGTCGGGGACCTGCTCTACGGCAGCCCCGATTCAGACTTCCAGGCAGGAGATCGACTGCAGCTGCATGCCCACCGACTGGTTGTGCCCGGCCAGGGCAGCTGGTCGGCGCCGATCGGGGATTTCAGTCCGCTGGGGCCCGGCTAGAGCTTTCCGCCGAGTTTGCGGCCAAGGGCGTAACCCGCCGCCGTAATGGCTGGATGGCGAGTGAGTGCGAAGGCAACGGCACCAACGCCGATCCCAGCGACCCAGGACTTGAGCTGTGGGCTTGAGCCTTCACCGGTCATGGCGCGGCTGACGGTGTGCTCGCAGTTGTTCGTAAAAAGGTTATAGCTGCCGCCATCTTCCGGTCGGGCTGAGGCCGCAAAGCGACGCTGACGCGGACATTCGGTGCGGCTCACGTGCAGGCGCTTACCCTCGCGGAATTCCGCTTCGCTCACCACATGCTCCCCGCGGAAGGGGCTGTTGTGCAGGATGTTTCCATCCGACAGCACCACGCCACGATGCATAACCAGGCCTTTGCGGCGCGACACCACATCTCCAGGTCGATATTTCATGGCAGCACCCTCACTGGCCGTTTGCTAATCCAGGAAGCTTAGCAGGAACTGTGCCCGATCATAACTCTCTGAATTTTTTAGCTTTTTTAGACGATGCGGGGCATCGCTCTGGTCGCCGAGACCAATCGCTGGTCAGCCTCGCCAGTCCGACTTAAAGGCCCTGAAGCATGAAATCGATGGCCTCTGCCAGCTGTTCATCAGTGCAGCTGTTGCAGAGCCCCATGGCCGGCATACCGGGCGCGATGCCCTCCTTCGTTGACTGCAGCAGCGCCGCCCGGCCTTTGGCGATACGGGGCGCCCAGGCTTCCGCGTCACCGGGCTTCGGCGCTCCGGCCACGCCGCCAGCATGGCAGGAGAAGCAGGAGCGGTTGTAAACCGTCTCCCCAGGGTGAGCGGGGCCACTGCCGTCCTCCGCACAGCCCCCGAGCAGGGCCAGCGCCAACAGGACAGCAGGCGTCCAGAATCCTTTCTTCATCATTACCTCTCGTGAATAGGCTCAGAGCCCGCAGAGTATCTCAGCCGCGCGGGCAAGCGTGTCGTCGTCCTTGGCGAAGCAGAACCGCAGCACTCGATGACCGGGATCCTCTGCATAGAAGGGTGAGACCGGGATTGCCGCAAGCTTGGCTTCCCGGGTGAGCCGAACGGCCAGCTCCGCGTCATGCTCGTTACTCCAGGACGAGTAGTCGAGGAGCTGAAAGTAGGTGCCCGCCGCCGGGACCACCTCGAAGGGTGACTCCGCGAGCAGCGAGCAGAATCGATCGCGCTTCGCCTCATAGAAAGCACCCAGCTCGAGATGGTGCTCCGGGTGCTCACCAAGAAAGTCGGCGAGACCCAGCTGCACCGGTGTGTTCGAGGTGAAAGTGACGTACTGATGAATCCGCCGGAATTCTTCCGTCAGCGGCGCGGGCGCCGTGCAGTAACCGATTTTCCAGCCCGTTGTGTGGTAGGTCTTGCCAAAAGAGCTGACCACAAAACTTCGCTCATAGAGGTCCGGGTAGCGGGTCAGGCTTTCGTGCCGACGCCCGTCGAAAATGATGTGTTCATAAACCTCGTCCGCGAGGAGATAGAGATGTCGATCGGCGACGATGTCTCTCAGGGCGGCAATGTCCTCGGCATCCCAGACGGACCCGGTGGGATTGTGCGGGGTATTGGTGATGATCAGCCGCGTGCGATCGTTCAGAAGATCCCGCACCTGATCCCAGTCAATACGATAGGCCGGCGGATGCATGGGCACGTGGTGCGTAAGGCCGCCCTGGAGCCGGACCACCGGCTCGTAGCTGTCGTAGGCAGGATCGAAAACGATCACCTCGTCGCCGGGGTTCACCACCGCGGCAATCGCGCAGAACAGGGCTTCCGTCGCGCCTGAGGTCACCGTCACTTCCCGATCCGCGTCTACCCGGTTGCCATAAAGGGCGGCCACCTTATCGGCAATGGCCGCCCGTAAAGCCGGCACACCCATCATCGGCGCGTACTGGTTCTCGCCGTTGTGCAGATGGTGTGTAACCCGTTCGAGGAGCGCGTCCGGTCCATCAAAATCGGGAAAACCCTGAGACAGATTAAGGGCGCCCTCGCTACGGGCGAGCTCGGACATGACAGTAAAGATCGTGGTCCCGATATCCGGCAGCTTACTGGTAAGCGTTCTGGTCGGTGTCGGTATAGGTGTAGGTGTTTCCATGCGGGTGCGATTCTGCAGGCTGGCGCTTACAAAGATCAATATCAAAATATTTTGATATTGAAAAATGTCGCTGCTAGCATGCCGCCCTCAACGCTCAACCACTGCGCCCTGAGCGCGTGCAAGAGCCGCAAGGAACACGAGGAACGCGGCCCTGGCCAGCCACCCCACCCGACTGACCGCAGAAGAGACGACGCCGCCTGCCGTCGACGACGTTGTCGCGATCGGCAAAGCGGTCGGTGATCGGCTCCGCGCCAGCATTCTCCAGGTCATGCGGCAGGACTCCTACGCGGTCAGCGAACTCTGCGAGCTCTTTGAAGTGCCGCAGCCGGCCCTTAGCCATCATCTCAAGGTGCTGCATCAGGCTGGCCTCGTGGCCCGCCGACGCGAGGGAAACAGCATTTTTTATCGCCGGGCCACGAGCCTCCCGGCAGCCGCCGCGCTCATCGCCCACCTCGATGAGGAAGCGCTCCCGGGTGGACTCGCCAGGCGCCTCGACGGCCTTCACCATCAGCGTAACCAACGCTCCGCCGACTTCTTCAGCGCCAACGCCGCGGAAATTACCGCGCAACAGGCAGAGATCTGTGAACCCGGTACTTACGCGGAAGTGCTGCTGGAGCAGCTGGACGCGGCCTTCAGCGCCGGGCTCGATCATGGCCATGTGCTTGAAGTTGGACCCGGCAGCGGCACGCTGCTCATGGAGCTGGCAGGCCGCTTCGAGCGTGCGACCGGCGTCGACAACTCGTCGGGCATGCTGGCCGTGGCCCGGGCCGGCGCGGGCAGGGGCTCCGGCGTAAGCTTACGTAAGGCGGATTTCCTGGAACTCCCAGCCCGGCGTCACTACGACGCCATTGTTGCCGCCATGGTCATTCACCATCAGGCCTCCCCCGCTCGTTTTTTCGATCACGCCCGGCGGCTGCTCAAGGCATCGGGGACTCTGCTGGTCGCCGAACTCTGCCTGCACGATCAGGAATGGGCGAAGAGCGCCTGCGGCGATCAGTGGCTCGGCTTTGAACCTGACGAACTGCTCGGCTGGGCAATGGCCGCCGGCTTCACACCTTCGGATTCACAGTACCTGGCGCAGAAGAACGGCTTCCGCGTGCAGGTGCATCGTTTCGACACGCTTTGACACACCAACTGGAACTCGACCTATGACCGACTACAAAGTAGCTGACATCAATCTCGCCGAATTCGGCCAGAAGGAGATCGCCCTCGCCGAAGCGGAGATGCCCGCGCTGATGGCGCTCAGAAAGAAGTACAAAGACGAGCAGCCGCTTGCGGGTGCGAAGATCATCGGCTGCATCCACATGACGATTCAGACCGCCGTGCTCATGGAAACGCTCGTTGAACTCGGCGCTGAAGTACGCTGGTCATCGTGCAACATTTTCTCGACGCAGGATCACGCCGCTGCGGCCATGGCGGCCAAAGGTATCCCCGTCTTCGCCTGGAAAGGGGAAACGGAAGAAGAGTACGAGTGGTGCATCGAGCAGACGATCCTCAAGGACGGCGAGCCCTGGGATGCCAACCTGCTGCTCGACGACGGCGGCGACCTCACGGTCATGATCCACGAGAAATACCCGAAGATGCTCGACACAATTCACGGCGTCTCCGAAGAAACTACCACCGGGGTTCATCGGCTCTACGAAATGATCAAGACCAATGAACTCAAAGTGCCGGCCATCAACGTCAACGACTCGGTGACCAAGTCGAAGAACGACAACAAGTATGGCTGTCGCCACAGCCTGAACGATGCCATCAAGCGTGGTACAGACATGCTGCTTTCCGGTAAGCGGGCCCTGGTGGTCGGCTACGGCGACGTGGGCAAAGGTTCCGCCCAGAGCTTGCGCCAGGAAGGCATGATCGTCCGCGTGGTTGAGGTGGATCCGATCTGTGCCATGCAGGCCTGCATGGATGGTTTTGAGCTCGTCTCCGCCTACAACAATGGCGTGAACACCGGCCAGCTCGAAGACGTGAACCGGACCCTCATGGAGGATACGGACCTCATCGTTACCTGCACCGGCAACGCCGACGTCTGCGACAAGAACATGCTGCAGACCATCAAGGCCGGCGCCGTGGTCTGTAACATCGGCCACTTCGACAACGAGATCGACACGGCCTACATGCGCGAGCACTGGCGCTGGGAGATGGTGAAAGACCAGGTTCACCAGATCTTCCGCAGCGACAGCCCCCAGGACTACGTGCTGCTGCTTTCCGAAGGACGCCTCGTGAACCTAGGCAACGCCATGGGCCACCCGTCGCGGATCATGGACGGCTCTTTCGCTAACCAGGTGCTGGCGCAGATGCACCTCTTCGAGCAGCGCTGGGCCGACCAGCCGGAGAACCAGCGGGCGCCGATCACCGTTGAGGTACTGCCGAAGAAACTCGACGAGGAAGTGGCCCAGCTGATGGTGGAAGGCTTCGGCGGCGTGCTCACGCAGCTCACGAAGACCCAGGCCGACTACATCGGCGTTGAGCAGGAAGGGCCCTTCAAGCCGGAATCCTACAAGTACTGAGGAAACTGTCGGCAGCGGCCACCGGGGCGGGCCCTCAGCCCGCCTCAGCGCCCGTGTAACTTGGAACGGCCGCTGCCTTCGCAACGCGGCCTTCGCAGCGAGGCCTTAACACCGAGGCAATGGAAGACTCAGTATTTCCCGCCGAGCTTGGCGTGATCCCAGCTGATGATTTCCGTGGGTGTAAACTTGAGCACCACCCGCTTCTCCGCCGTTTTGGAAACGGCACCGAGCAGTTGCGCCACTTCCTCCTCTGATACCTCTCGCCCCTTGGTGTTGATCTTAACCAGCGTGTCGGAAACCACGTCGAAGTCGTCGATGACCTCGCAGTCAGCGTAAGCGAGCACGCTCTTCAGCTCCGCATAGGCCTCGCCGGACTCCACGAGCAGGCTCGCCTTCGGATCACGCTGAAAATTGAGCACCTTCTGGGCTTTCTTGAAGGTGGTGCAGTAGAAGGCTCCGGCATCGTCAACGTAGAACCACATCGGCATGGGATGCGGATATCCGTTTTTACCGTTGGATACGATGATCAGCGTTTGCGCGGCATCGAGGTATTCGCGCCGCTCCGAATCGCTAAGCGCTATGAGTTCCCGGCGTGACGGCACAGTCTCTCTCCCGTTAATCAAGTGGCTGGCCATTTTCCCTACCGCCCACCATGACTACAATAGCGCCCCCTTTGCAGTACCCGAGGGTGGTCTGGTGAACACGGAAACCGTCAACGAGCTCATCCACATCCTCGACCTCGAGGAGATTGAGCAGAATCACTACCGGGCCACGAGCCCAGACGAAGGCTGGCAGCGGGTCTACGGCGGCCAGGTGCTCGGTCAGGCGCTGGTTGCCGCTTCCAGGACGGTGCCGGAAGACCGCCGCGCGCACTCGCTCCACGGCTACTTCCTGCGGGCCGGGGACACCACCATCCCGATCCTCTATAAGGTTGATCGCATCCGCGACGGCAGAAGCTTCACCACCCGTCGGGTTGTGGCCATTCAGCACGGCCGGCCGATCTTCAATATGTCCATTTCCTTTCAGGTTGCTGAGGAAGGCTTCGAACACCAGCTACCCATGCCGGAAGCCCCCGGGCCGGAGAGCCTGAAAAGTGAGCGGGAGCTGCGCGAGGAGTGGCGCAAGAAGCTGCCGGAAGAATATGCGGACGCCTTCACGAGCGAGCGGCCCATCGAGATCCGCCCGGTGGATCCCGTCGACATTTTCCAACCAGAGCAACGCCCGCCCCAGCAACTCTGCTGGATGAAGGCTAGGAATCCGCTGCCGGACGATCCGAGGCTGCACCAGTGTGTACTCGCCTACCTCTCGGACTGGTCACTCCTGGATACGGCGACGCTGCCGCACGCGGTCAGCTTCATCCAGACCAACATGCAGATGGCGAGCCTGGATCACGCCATGTGGTTTCATCGCCCCTTCCGCGCCGACGAATGGCTTCTCTACGTGCAGGACAGTCCATCGGCAAGCGGCGCCCGGGGCCTGAACCGGGGGCTCATCTACGATCAGGCGGGAAATCTTGTCGCCTCCGCCGCCCAGGAAGGGCTCATTCGTATCCACGAGGACGACTGAGACCACTCAAGCGCCTCCTGCCAATATGCTGCCGGCAACCTGCCAGGGGCCCGAAGGCCCGCCCGGGCGCTTGCTGGATATCATGGTGCAGTGCAGCGATAATGTGCTGTTTGGGCCCGCTATCGGGCTGATTTATTGGGGGATTTTTACTTGGCAGAGGCATCCGCAAACGCGGCGAACATCGAGAAGATCGTCGAGTCCGTCGACTCACTGAAGGCCGACTTCGAAGACCACCGCTATATCTGCAGCGATCAGATCGCAACCGCCGTTTATCTGGCTTACCACCTGCGCAAGCCCATCCTCATCGAAGGCCCACCGGGCGTTGGCAAGACAGAGCTCGCCAAAACGACGGCGGAGATGTTCGAACTGCCGCTCATTCGCCTGCAGTGCTACGAGGGCCTCGACGAAGCGAAAGCCATCTATGAGTGGAAATACGGCAAGCAGCTTCTGTACACGCAGGTGCTGAAAGAAACCCTCGACGAGGTTCTGCAGGGCGCCAAAGGTTTTGCGGAATCCGTTAATCGCCTGCATGAGTTCGGCGACATTTTCTTCTCCGAGGAATTCCTCGAGCCGCGGCCCCTCATGAAGGCCCTGAAGGAAGAAAATGGCTGTGTGCTGCTCATCGACGAAGTGGACAAATCCGATCACGAGTTCGAAAGCCTGCTCCTCGAGATGCTGTCGGACTTCCAGGTTTCCATTCCGGAGATAGGCACGGTGAAAGCCGCCGCCGAGCCGCCCATCGTATTCCTGACCAGTAACAACACCCGGGAGATTTCCGACGCGCTGAAGCGCCGCTGCCTGCATCTCTACATTCCCTTCCCGGACGTGGATATCGAGCAGCGCATCATCCACGCCCGGGTTCCGGAGATTCCGCCCAACCTGCAGAAGCAGCTTGTCACTTTCATCCAGCAGCTCCGGGACATGGATCTGAAAAAGGTACCGGCTATCTCCGAGACCATCGACTGGGCCAGAACCCTCGTGCTCCTGCATACAGAATCCCTCGATCCTCAGCTTGTCCGCGACACGCTTAACGTGATCCTGAAGTTTCAGGAAGACATCGAAAACGTGGATGCGGAGATCACCACGCTGACGTCGAATGCGCTCAAATAGCGGTGACTCAAATCGCGGTGAAATGTGGCGGTGATCAGTAGCGGTGGATAAATAGCAGTGGATCGCACCCTTGCCAATTTCATCCGGGCCCTGCGCAATTCCGAGGTCCGGATCTCTACCGCAGAAACCCTCGACGCCTTCAACGCCGTCGAGCTTGTTGGCTATGAGGACCGGGACTTCCTGAAACGGACGCTGTCCCTCGTGTTACCGAAGACGGCCGACGAGAAAGAGACCTTTGAGAACTGCTTCGACCAGTTCTTCTCCTTCGAAGACGTCCGCGGTGAGCGGAGTGAAGGCGGCTCCGGGGACGGAGCCGAGGCCGAGGCTGACTCGGAAGCCGGCGGTGACGGTGAAGGGGGCGGTGCCGGCGGCGAGCCCCAGCCCGGGCAGCGCGCTTCCGGCAAGGGCAAAGCGAAAAAGAAGAAAAAGAAATCTTCCCTCCTCGACGAAGAAGAAGTGGAAGAGGATCTCGGTCCCGGGGAAACCTCGGACGCCCAGTCACCCCTCGGCCAGCTGCTCATGGGCAACTCCCGGGTGGAGCTCTCCGTCGCCATGGCAGCCGCCGGCGAAGCTGTAGACCTCCGCGAGATTCAGGTCTTCACCCAGAAGGGCCTCTACACCCGGAAAATCATGGAGGAGATGGGCCTTGGCGGCCTGAACCGCGAAATCTCAGAGGCGAAGGAGTCCGGCGCCATCCCCGACCGCCGCCTTGGCCAGGAACTCAGGAAGCGCCGGGACTGGCTCCGCGAGCAGGTCCGGGATTACGTCGAGAAACAGTTTCTGCTCCATGCCGACGTCACCGGCAAACGACTGCGCGAGGACCTCTTGCGCCGCGTGAAACTCTCGAACGTGGAGCATCGGAGCTTCCGGCTCATCCAGGAAATCGTCTACAAGATGGCGAAGAAGCTCGCCGCTCTGCATTCGCGCCGGAAAAAAGTCTTCAAACGCGGTGCCCTGAACGTGCCGCGCACGCTCCGGCACAACATGAGCTACGACGGTGCCATCTTTGACCTGCACTGGAAGTCCGTGAAGGTAGACCGGCCCAAGGTCTTCGCGATTTGCGACGTGTCCGGGTCCGTCGCCAACTACGCGCGCTTCATGCTGATGTTTCTCTACAGCCTCGAAGAGGTGATGCCGAAGGTGCGCTCTTTCGCCTTCTCATCGGACCTGGCGGAAGTGACAGACCTGTTTGAGCGGAACTCCATCGAAGACGCCATCGCCAAAACGCTGCGCGACTACAGCGGCGGCTCCACGGACTACGGTCAGGCCCTTGAAGACTTCAAAAAGCTTTGCCTCGATGACGTGGACAACCGGACCACGATCATCATTCTCGGCGACGCCCGCAACAACTACGGCGATCCGAAAACGGAAATCATGAAAGAGCTCTACGACCGCTGTAAGCGCCTGATCTGGTTGAACCCGGAGCCGCGCAACTCGTGGACCGTAGGCGATGCAGAAATGCGGAAATACATGGCGTACTGTCACCAGGCCGACGAGTGCAACTCGCTCATGCATCTCGAGCGCGTTGTCGGGAACCTGCTGAGATCCATCAACTGACCACGGTCCCCTGCTGCCCTTCCGGCAGTAGCGGCTAAGAAACAAACGGATGACCGTCCGATGAGCAGCGTCGTTACATCAGAAGACTCCTTTACGAAAGCCGCTGGTAAACAGCTGCTGCTGTTTTTCCTGGCCGCCTTCGGCGGCCTGTCGCTGCTCCTGATGCTGCTCTCCTGGGCGTCTTCCCTGACCGGAGGTGCGTCCGGCAGCAACGACGCGGTGGATCCTGCGACGAACACCATCACCGTGTTTCTCCGGGAAGAGCCACCGCAGCTCAACAGTTCCCTCTCCACCGATGTGGTGAGCGGCAGCGTCCTCGGCCACGTGCTCGAGGGACTTCTGCGTTATGACGAGAACAATCAGCTGGCCCCGGGCGTTGCCGAAAGCTGGGAGCTGCGCGAAAACGGCGCCACCTTCTGGCTGAGAGAAGACGCCCGCTGGTCGGATGGCGAGCCGGTTACGGCGCACGACTTTGTTTTCGCCTGGCGCCTGGGCCTCGATCCGGCAAACGCCTCCGAGTACGCCTTCATCCTTTACGCCATCAAGAACGGCGAGGCCGTGAATCGGGGTGAACTGCCCCTGGAGTCCCTCGGCGTTCGCGCCATTGATGATCGCACCCTCGAGGTGGAGTTCGAACGGCCCCTGGCCTACTTCGACAAACTCGCCACTTTCTCGACCTACTACCCGATCCGTCAGGATTTCTATGCGGCCATGGACGGAGCCTATGGCGCCGATGCCGACAAGATGCTCTACAACGGTCCTTTCCAGATCACCAACTGGGTGCACGGTGCTTCCCTGCGCATGGATCGTAATCCTGAGTACTGGGATGCCGAACGGGCCCGGCTCGACGCCATCGATTTCGCCTACATAACGTCCGACGCAAACGCGACCCTGAATCTCTTCAAGGACAACAAGATCGCCTACGCAACGTTACAGGCCGAAAATCTGAACGACGCCATGAACCAGCGCTGGCAGATCAACCGCTTCATGGATGGCTCGATTTTCTACATCGAATTCAACAATCGCGAAGGTCGCCCCACCGCCAACTACCACCTGCGCAAGGCCATGCAGCTGGCAACGGACTCAGCGGAGCTCGTTTACAAGGTGACCAAGCTGCCCGGCTACCTGCCCGGTGAGTCGCTTTTTCCGTCCTGGCTGAAAGGTGTGGACGGGTTCCTGCGCGAGGAATATCCACCGAACTACCCGAAGATGGATCTGGAGCAGGCACGCTGGCACCTCGAGCGGGCCAAGGAAGAACTTGGCGTCGACGAAATTCCCCCGCTCATACTGCTCTCCGGTGACAACCCGATTTCCAACATCCAGTCCGAGTACTACCAGCAGGTGTTTCGCAAGAACCTGGGGCTGGAACTGAAAATCGATAAGCAGATTTTCAAACAGCGCCTGGCAAAAATGCTGGCCGGCGAATTCGATATGGTCCTCGGAGGCTGGGGCCCGGACTACGACGATCCGCTCACGTTCGGTGACCTGTTCGCGTCCTGGAATCTGAACAATCGAGGCCGCTACCAGAATCCGGAACTCGACAAATGGGTGCGCGTGGCACAGAACGAACAGGACGTGCAGAAACGCATGGACGCCTTCGGAGAAATTCAGCGCATCCTCATCGAGGATGCGGTCATCCTGCCCGGCTATGAGCGCGGGGTGACCTATGTGACCCATCCGGAGTTGAAGGGCATGGTGCGTCGAGCCGTTGGCCCCGATCCCGATTTCACCAACGCCTGGATCGAGGAGTAGGGCTGGCTCGTGTTGCGCTACACGCTCATTCGCCTGGTACAGGGATTGATCACCGTCTGGTTCATCGCCACGGCCACGTTCTTCGCAATGCACAACGTCCCCGGCGACCCGCTCATCAACGACCGCAGCGTTACGCCGGAAATCAGGGCTAACCTCGAAGCGAAGTACGGTCTGGATAAACCCCTGCACCAGCAGTACTTCATCTATATGGGGAATATCCTGCGTTTCGACTTCGGCATTTCTTTCACGCAGAAGAACCGCCAGGTGAACGACATCATCCGGGAGCACTTCCCGATCTCGGCCATCCTCGGCATTCTGGCTGTGGTGTTCGCGGGACTCGGCGGCGTGCTCTGGGGGGCGCTGACGGCCCTGTACCGGAACCGGTTGCCGGACGTGGTGATCATGTTCCTGGTGATTCTCGGCATATCGGTACCGAGCTTCGTCGTGGCCGCACTTGCGCAGTTATCACTCGTCAATCTCAACAACCTGTTTGGATTCTCCGTGCTCCCCGTGGCCGGTTGGGGAACGATCTGGCACATGCTGGTCCCGTCCCTGGTGCTCGGACTTGGCACCATGGCCTACCTGACCCGACTCATGCGCTCATCCATGCTCGAAATCGTGAACTCGGACTTCATCCGCACGGCCAAGGCGAAAGGACTGCCGCCTACCCGAATCTTCACAAGCCACCAGCTCAGGAACGCCATACTCCCGGTCATCACGGTGCTCGGTCCTTCCATCGCTGCGATCACTACCGGCGGCTTCGTGGTGGAACTGGTCTTTGCGATCCCTGGTCTGGGGCGCTACTTCGTGCAGGCCGTACAGCAGCTCGACTACACGGTCATTATGGGCACCACCGTCTTCTACGGTGCGTTCCTGGTCTTCATGGTGATCGTCGTCGATCTGCTCTACGGCTGGATCGATCCCAGGGTACGGGTCAGCTGACCATGGCCGAAGCGGACCTCAGGCTCAGCGCCGCCGATTTTGAACCGCTGCATGCGGACCACGAGATTCAGTCTCTGTCTCGGCCGTCTCTGTCGTACTGGCAGGACGCCTGGATTCGCCTGAAGGGCAACACCCGCGCTTTGATGTCTCTGTACATCGTGCTGGGGCTCCTGGCGTTCACCGTTGGCGGCCCCCTCATCTGGACCGTAGACCCGGCGGCTCAGGACGTCGATCAGATCAGCCTTCCGCCGGGGTCCGATCGTCGGGCCCGGATTGTCGAGCCCTACCAGCCCTGGACGGGCGGCTCCGTGCTGCCGCTTACGGAGGGTTTGCGACTCGCCGACGAGGCAACCAGCGAGGCAGTGCGTCTGCTCTGGGATCCCGTAACGGATGCTGCGTCCTACACAATTTATCGGAATCTTTTCGAGCCGGGTGCCGATCGCGCCCTGGGCCTGCCGCTTATCGACCTTTTCGGCAACGAAAACACCGTCTTTGAAGATCGCCTGGACCTCAAACCCCGCAGCTACCACTACTCCGTGCTTGCCTACGACGCTGACGGTCGCGAGCTGGCATTCGAAACCCTGGCTGTGGACGTCGAGCGCGTCATTACCGCCGAACAGGCCACCGAACGCGGCCTCATCAATTCACCGGATGAGGTGCAGATCGGCGACGTCGTCTATCTGTCGCTGCATCCGCTCGGCACGGACTACCTGGGCCGCGACATGCTGTCGAGGCTCATGCACGGCGCCCGGGTGTCGCTGTTCATCGGCATCGTCGCACCGCTCCTCTACGTACTCTTTGGCGTGATCTATGGCAGCGCTGCCGGTTTCATTGGGGGTCAGACCGACCAGCTGCTGATGCGGTTCGCAGACTTCGTGGTCGCTCTCCCGTTCCTGCTGTTCATGATCCTGTTCAAGATCGCCTTCGGTATTGGACCGGGCGAGTCCGGCATCCTGCCCATGCTCGTCGCACTTGTGCTGCTTTCCTGGCCGGCTACCTCACGGCTCGTGCGTGGGCAGATTCTGCAGATCCGGGAGGAAGGCTATATCAACGCCAGCCGACTACTAGGGGCGAAACGTGGCTATCTCGTGCTTCGGCACATGATCCCGAACACCATGGGCGTGATACTGGTCACGCTGACCTTCGCAGTACCCAGCGCCATTTTCACGGAGGCCTTTCTCTCCTT
>JBCDDI010000010.1:0-20420 GCA_039180365.1 Pseudomonadota bacterium | reverse complement strand
GAATTTAAAGTGCAGGCTTTCGTCCGGGAGCATCTCCGGACCCACCTCACGAATGATCAGGTTCGACAGCATCGCGCCGACGACCCGGTTTGTATTCACGATTGTCAGTTCGTCATAGAGCTTCTCGCCGCTGCGAATGGCCGGTAACGCCAGCTCCATGAGCTCGTTGTCGATGGCGGAGCCGAGCTGGTGATCCTGTTCGTGAATGGCGTAGCTGCCGAGGAACTCTGCGGGTTCTTCCGCCGGCGTTAAGAGCTCAGTGAGATCGAGGCCCTTGGCCTTCCAGTGGTCAACGGCGGCGTCTACATGCAGCGCATCTACCCGGCCAACCATATCGTTCACCGTGCGGAAGCCGAGCTCGGCCATGATCGTGCGCAGTTCTTTCGCCACCATGAACAGGTAATTCACGACGTGCTCAGGCTCGCCGGCGAATTTCTTCCGGAGCGCCGGATCCTGTGTTGCGATCCCGACCGGGCAGGTATTCAGGTGACACTTGCGCATCATGATGCAGCCCAGGGCAATCAGCGGCGCGGTGGCGAAACCGAACTCTTCGGCCCCGAGGAGGGCGGCGATGGCGACATCGCGCCCGGTCTTCAGCTGGCCGTCCGTCTGCAGCACAACGCGGCTGCGCAGATTGTTGAGTACCAGCGTCTGATGGGTCTCGGCGATGCCAAGCTCCCAGGGCACGCCCGCGTGCTTGATGGACGTCAGCGGCGATGCCCCGGTGCCGCCCGTATCGCCGGCGATCACCAGGTGATCGGCCCGGGCCTTGGTAACCCCCGCGGCCACCGTGCCGACGCCAATCTCCGCTCCGAGCTTAACGCTGATCCGCGCCTTGGGATTTGCGTTCTTGAGATCGTGGATCAGCTGCGACATGTCCTCAATGGAGTAGATGTCGTGGTGCGGCGGCGGGCTGATGAGGCCCACGCCGGGGGTCGAGTGGCGGATGCTGGCGATGATGTCGTCCACCTTGTGGCCGGGCAGTTCACCACCTTCGCCGGGCTTCGCACCCTGGATGATCTTGATCTGGATCTCGTCGGAGTTCGTCAGATAGTTGATCGTCACCCCGAAGCGGCCGCTGGCAACCTGTTTGATGGCGCTTCGTTTGGAGTCGCCGTTGGCCAGCGGAATGAAGCGGGTCGGGTCTTCCCCACCTTCGCCGGTGTTGGACTTGCCGCCGAGGCGGTTCATGGCAATGGCCAGAGACTCGTGCGCCTCTGCGCTGATCGAACCGAAGCTCATGGCACCGGTGGCGAAACGTTTAACGATCTCCTTTTCCGAGTCCACCTCATCGAGAGGAATCGCGGCGCCGTTTGCCCCGGCTTTAAAGGAAAGCAGGCCGCGCAGCATGCTCTTCTTCGTCGACTCTTCGTTAACGTGTTTCGCAAACTGCCAGTAGGCGTCTTCATTGTTCGCCCGGGCAGCGACCTGCAGATTGGCGATGGCGTCCGGATCCCACATGTGGGTGTCACCGTGGCGACGCCAGTGGAAATCGCCGGGGTTCGGCAGCACGGCGACGTTTTCCGAGCGGCTTGGATAGCCGAGCAGGTGACGGCGCTGCATTTCCTCCGCCAGGACCTCGAGGCCCGCACCCTGCACCCTGGAGGCAGTGCCGACGAAGGCGCGGGCGATCACGTCTTCCGCGAGGCCGACGGCCTCGAAGATCTGCGCGCCTTTATAGGATTGCAGCGTCGAGATGCCCATCTTGGCCATGACCTTGAGCATGCCCTTAGCGGTACCTTTCCGGTACGCGGCAACCACGTCGTCATCGGATTGAATGTGTGACGCCCCATCCAGGTAACCCTTGCGCCGTGAATCCCACAGGGCTTCGAAGGCGAGGTAGGGATTGATGGCGTCTGCGCCGTAACCCACGAGCAGGCAGTGGTGATGCACCTCGCGCGCTTCACCGGACTCGAGGATGATGCCGATCTGCGTGCGGTTTTCCTGTTTCACCAGGTGATGGTGCACCGTGCCCACGGCCAGGAGTGAGCTGATCGGCACGTGGTCGACGTCGACATTGCGGTCCGAAAGGATAATCAGGCTGTAGCCGTCTGCGATGGCAGCGCTCGCTTCCGCGGAGATCCGATCGAGGGCAGCCGTCAGGCCTGCTTTGCCGGAGTCGGCCGGGAAGGTGATGTCGATGACCTGAGTCTTCCAGCCCCGATGATCCATGTGCTTGAGTGCCGCAAGTTCCTCATTGGAGAGGATCGGGTGCGGCACCCGCAGGCGGTGGCAGTGGCCCTCCTCGCTCTCGAGGAGGTTCTGCTCCGGGCCGATGTAGCAGTTCAGGGCCATGATCACCTCTTCCCGGATCGAATCGATGGCCGGGTTGGTGACCTGGGCGAAGCGCTGCTTGAAGTAGTCGTAGATCATCCGCGGCTTTTGGGACATGACCGCGAGGGCGGCGTCGTTGCCCATGGAGCCCAGAGGATCCCGAAGCTCGGTGACGAGCGGCTGCAGCATGATCTGCATGGTTTCGACCGTATAGCCGAAAGCCTGCATGCGCGGCGTCAGGGTGTCCGGGTCGAAACCG
This sequence comes from Pseudomonadota bacterium, assembly GCA_039180365.1. Taxonomy (GTDB): domain Bacteria; phylum Pseudomonadota; class Gammaproteobacteria; order Pseudomonadales; family Azotimanducaceae; genus SZUA-309. The sequence continues at coordinate 17,887 of JBCDDI010000010.1, read as the reverse complement.
TGGCATTCGCGGTCCGTGTCGAGGTCCGTGAGGTCGATGCGCTGGCGCTCGAGCCACTCTTTATAGGGATGGGCGGACGCCCACTCGCTCTTGATCTCTTCGTCCGGGATCATCCGCCCGGCTTCAAAGTCGATGAGGAAAATGCGGCCCGGCTGCAGCCGGCCTTTTTCAATGACCGTAGCCGGGTCTACCTGCACCGTGCCGACCTCGGAGGCCATGATGCATTTGTCGTCGTTGGTGATGTAGTAGCGCGACGGGCGCAGACCGTTCCGGTCGAGGACCGCGCCGATATAGGTACCGTCCGTGAAAGCGATGGAGGCCGGGCCGTCCCAGGGTTCCATGAGACAGGAGTTGTACTCGTAGAAGGCGCGCTTGGCCTCGTCCATTGTTGGGTGCTGCTGCCAGGCTTCCGGAATCATCATCAGCACGGCTTCCTGGAGCTTGCGGCCGTTCATCAGCAGGAACTCGAGCACGTTGTCGAAGGTGCCGGAGTCCGAGCAGTCGGGCTCGACGATCGGATAGAGCTTCCTGAGCTCGTCGCCGAAGAGCTTCGAGTCCAGCTTGCCCTGCCGGGCGTTCATGGAGTTCACGTTGCCGAGGAGCGTGTTGATCTCGCCGTTGTGGCTCATGAAACGGTTGGGCTGGGCCCGATCCCAGGACGGGAAGGTGTTCGTGGAGAAACGTGAGTGCACCATGGCCAGATGCGACTCGAAGTCCTTGTCCTGCAGGTCCGGGTAGAAAAGCGGGACCTGATCAGGGGTCAGCATGCCTTTATAGATGATCACCTTCGAGGACAGGCTGCAGACGTAAAACGCCTTCCGCTCCGTGAGGCTCTCATCGCCCCGGAGCCGATGGGTGGCGTGCTTGCGGATCAGATAGAGCTTGCGCTCGAAGTCGTCGCCGGAGACCCCCTCTGCGCCGATAAAGAGCTGGGCGAAGGTGGGCATGGCGGCCCGGGCGGCGTTGCCAATGCCGGCGCCATCCGGGTGCACGGGCAGTTCCCGCCAGCCAATCAGTTTCTGCCCGGCGGCTTCAATTTCTGCTTCCAGCACGGTTTTGCAGTGGGCCCGGGCGGTGTCGTCGTTCGGCAGGAAGACGTTCCCAACGCCGAACTGGCCCGCTTCGGGCAGGGTTACGCCCAGTTTTTCGCTGGCCACCTTATTCAGGTACTTGTGCGGTAGACCGAGGAGAATGCCCGCACCGTCGCCGGTGTTTTTCTCGTAGCCAACGCCGCCTCGGTGTTCCATGCAGCAGTTCATGCCAAGGGCGTCTTCGATGATCGAGCGGCTGGGACGACCTTTGATGTCACAGATGAAACCGACGCCGCAGCTGTCTTTCTCGTTGGCGGGATCGTAGAGGCCCTGTTTCGCGGGGAAACGGGTCAGCGCTTCAGGCGCGGCCGGCCGGCTTTGCGCCGCCGGATGCGACTTCGCTGACTTTTTCTGACCGTCGTCGACGCGACCGGACACATTCTGGCTGCTGCGGTTCTCAATCATCTCTCATTCCAGTATTGCAGGCGCACACATCGCTCCTGCAGGGGGACCCTTTAAGGCGGCACGAAGATAGCCGTCTGCTCGCGAAATCCGAGCTTCCGATGACGTTGGGTTGAGTCCGCCGGGCTTAGCTAACTGCTTGTTTTTATTATTTTTATCGGGCCGCGAAAGGGCGGACGGACGATGCTATTTTCGCGCGAGGGACGGAACATCTCAAAAATGGGCCCCTGAATCAAGTTTGTGCCGGACCCGGGCCGGCCCGCCGAGGGAGGGGTTCAGGGCGCGATGCGATACCAGTAGTCGTAGGCTCTCAGGAAGCCGAACTGCTCGTAGAGGGCCCTGGCCGGGGTGTTGGAGGCGATCATCTGTAGATAAGCGCTCTGTGCACCCCTGGCTGCGGCCCAGCCGAGGAGCTCGCCGACCAGCGTTTTTGCCGCTCCGCGGCCGCGAAAATCGGCGTGAGTGTAGATGTCGAAAAGTCCGACAAGATGCTGCTCCAGTACGGCGAGACCACAGGCCATGGGGCCTTCCGCGCTGTCGAGGACGGCGTAAGCACACTCGTTCTGGATCCCTTTGAGGATCAGCCCATGCAGGGCCTGGGCATCCGCTGGCATGCCCGTGAGCGCCGCATAGACCTCGAGCCAGTTGTCCCGCGTCAGAAACCTCAGCGCACCGGGCCCGGGCAGTGAGCTTGAGTCGAGGGGCGCTGTCAGTACCTCCGTGGGATCTGCCTGCGCGTAGTCGCGGTCGGCAAGGTACGCGTCAAGGGCACTGCAGTCGGTGATCGAGGTGAGGCGGAAGATGGTCTGCAGCCGCTCACGGGCATAGAGATTCTCACAGTGGCGCACCTTGTCGGCGATCGGTTCGAGCACGGGGTATAAAGGCACGATAGAATTTGCGCGCTTGGTGAAACCGTGTGAGAAGCGCAGCAGCCAGCCGTCGAGGAGCAGTTGGCGCACGGCCGGCCAGGCGTTGAGAGAAGCCTCTTCAATGCGGCGCACACCACTTGCAGTTCCGGTCTTACTCCCGGTCATGGCCGGCGCTGCGATTCAGGATTCGGCACATGGGTGCAAGATAGCAGTGCGCTGGGAGCCTGACACCACCTCAGACCACGAAGGCGCAGAGCGAACCTCTGCGCTTAAGCGAGACCCCTAGCCATGGCCCAGAATCGAGACCGTTATCCCGTTGTCGTTCACGTCCTTGTCTGGGAAGGCGGGGAGAGCGGTCGTCTGGCGCTGTTGAAGCGGGCGAATACGGGCTTCATGGATGGCTATTTTGCGCTCCCCGGCGGACATCAGGACCAGGGCGAAAGCGTTTCTGCCGCCGCGGCCCGTGAGTGTACAGAAGAGCTCGGCATCGAACCGGTACACCTCGAACCGGTCTGCGTGCTGCCCTACCGCTCCGGGCGCCATCAGGGCGTGAACTTCGTCTTCTCCTGCGATCGCTATCAGGGAGTGCCGACCATTAACGAACCGGAGCTCTTCTCTGACCTCGTCTGGGTGCGCGCCGATGCCCTGCCGCAGCCGCTCGCGCCCTGGATTGCCAATGCCCTCGACGCCCATTCAGGGGGGCGCTGGTACCAGGAATTAGCCTGGGATTAGCCGGCGAGTTTTCTTACAATGCGCGCCCCTTTCGGACACCTGACCTCGAGGAGAACGCTCCATGAAAGCACCGGTGCGAGTTACCGTCACAGGCGCGGCCGGCCAGATCGGCTATGCGCTGTTATTCCGAATCGCTTCCGGCGAAATGCTGGGCAAAGACCAGCCCGTTATTCTGCAGCTCCTCGAGATCACACCGGCCCTCGACGCCCTGAAGGGCGTGATCATGGAGATCGAGGACTGTGCCTTCCCGCTAGTGCAGGACATGATCCCGACGGACGATGCCAACGTTGCCTTTAAGGATACGGACTATGCGCTGCTTGTCGGCTCCCGACCCCGGGGCCCGGGCATGGAGCGGAAGGATCTGATCGAGGCCAATGCGGCGATCTTTTCCGTGCAGGGCAAGGCCCTCAACGATCACGCCAGCCGGGACGTGAAGATCCTCGTAGTAGGCAACCCGGCCAACACCAACTGCCTGATCGCCCAGCGCAACGCGCCGGATCTGGATCCCCGCCAGTTCACGGCCATGACGCGCCTTGACCACAACCGCGCCATCGCACAGCTCGCGAACAAGACCGGCAAGCACTACACAGACGTTGCAGGACTTGCCATCTGGGGTAATCACTCTGCCACCCAGTATCCGGACATTCATCAGGCGACCGTAGACGGCGCCGATGCCATGGGCCTGGTGGACATGGACTGGTACGAAACTGACTTCATCCCCACGGTGCAGCAGCGCGGCGCCGCCATCATCGACGCCCGCGGGGCTTCCAGCGCAGCATCTGCTGCCAATGCCGCCATCGATCACATGCACGACTGGGCCCTCGGCAGCGACGGCGTTGTCAGCATGGGGGTCTACTCGGACGGCAGCTATGGCATTGAGGCGGGACTGATCTATTCCTTCCCCGTGACCTGCGCGAACGGCGACTGGCAGATCGTGCAGGGGGTGGAGATCAACGACTTCAGCCGCGGCAAGATGGATGCCACAGCGGCGGAACTCACCGAAGAGCGTGACGCCGTCGCCCACCTGTTGCCTTCTTAGGCAACAGGCGTCTTCCTAGGCAACAGGCGTCTTCGTAGGCAATAGTCGCCGTTCTTCTCGACTAGCGCCGCTGCGGCCGGTATTCGATCGAGAAGAGCGCGGTATTGAACCAGGCGAAGGCGTAGATGTCATCCGTGTCCGCGCCGCCTTCCAGGGTCCGGTAGCCGGCGTTCAACCGCCAGTTCTCATTCAGGCGATAGCCGAGCTTCAGCGATAGGTCCACAGCCCGCCCGGGCCCGCCGGCAAGACCGTCGAAGTCGAAGGCAAAATGCCAGCGGTCGTTGAAGCGATACTCGCCGGCAAAGTAGAGCAGCGGCACCACGCCGAGATCCGTGTCTTTGGCGTTGCGCCCTTCCTGGGTCAGTTCGATCTTCGCATCTCGAACTTTCAGGGTGCCGCCTACCCACAGGCGCCAGTTGTTCCGGTCGAGGGCGCGGTAGCGATAGCCCAGGCGCCAGGAGTTAAAGCGGTAGTCGACGTCTACGGCATCGCCGCCCTGAAAGTCCTCCCCGGCGAAGCGCACGTTCTGGTCAAGGAGACCGCTTTCCTCATAGCCGAAGGGCGCCAGCACGGCACGCATGCCGTGGCGACCGGCGACGTCCCAGGAGAGATTGATTCGCGCGCCGGCCCAGGGGCCACTTCCGGCGATGTCTTTAAGGGAAAAGCGGTCCCCTTCGGAATCGTTGGGGATCTGTATGTCGTTTCGGCTCTGCCAGGTCGGGCCGAGTTCCAGCTCAGCGCTGAACGGGTCCCTGGCGGATTCGGCTGAAATGGATTGACTGAGTAAAAGCAGCAGGCCGCAGAGCGTGAAGCTCTGGATGCGTGCTCGCGTGGACCGGAACTGCGAGACCATGGCCGGTCCCTCCGTAAACACTGTTCGAGGGGCGCGCATGCTGGCCACGCTGCGGTGAAAGGGCCGTCAATGCCGGGAGGCGTCAGCTTTCCAGGCGGACGGTAATCTCAGCCGATCCTTCTTTGAACAAAGCGCTCCTGAGCCTGCCGCCATGCTCCACGTTGACCAGATTCACCTGCTCCGGCCAGAGATCACGGAGCGCGCTGTGGGACAGAGTCAGGGCGCTGAGCCCTTCTGGAATCGGGCATTCCGCGTACACCCAGAGGAACTGGTTTTCGATCTCATTACCGACCGGCGTCAGGGTCAGAGGCACACGGTCCTGGTCTGCCATGGTAAAGCGGGCGTGCACGTAGGCTTCGAAGCGGTCGCGGTCTTCGCGCCTGCTCAGGAGATCGAAGGAGCCGTCGAAGAGCGCCCGGGCAGCGTGCTCCGCATCGTGCAGGAGAAACCGGTGCATGACTTCGATGTTGCCAGTGCGCGGATTCAGCAGCACCCTGGTAATGGCTTCTTTCTGCTGATGGGCCAGCAGCGGCCCAGATGCAAAAAATGCGAGAGAGGCAAGCGCTGCCTGCAGCGCTAGAACAAGCAGCCAAGCCGTCCGCCGCAGCGTAGGATTCACTGATTCTCCCCGCTGCCGTCGTCCTCGCCCGTTTCGAGTTCAGTCTTGCTGTCCTGAATGACGTCGCGGCTTTCAAGCGCTTCGCTCTCAGGCACTTTGTAGGCCTCGATTCGGGACGGCACGATACGCCGGGGGTAATGATTGTTCTCCACGTCTGTGTCGGCCGTTTCCCAGCTCGGGTCAATCACAACCTGGGTCAGCTCGCGATCGGTCACGATCAGTTTCTTCACAGCCATTGCGTTCCGCCGCCAGATTTCTGCCGGAAGGTTCAGCCGCTCGCTTTCGCCGTCCGCGTAGGTGAGCTCCAGGAGAATCGGCATAACGAGGCCGCCGAGGTTGGAGAACTCCAGCACGTAGTAGTGCTTATCTTCTCGGACCGCCCGCGCCAGCGCCTCGCGCTCCCAGTCTTCGAGTTCGCTGATGAACGTCTGATAGTCGTTGCGTTCCTTGTTTGTAACGGTGAAGCGATCGTTTGCGTCGTAGAAGTCGCGAATGCCCGGATTCTGTTCCACCCAGGTCGGACGCTCCGCGCGGTTGCGCTCGACGATCACGGAGGCGGGTTTGTCTGCTGCTTCCCCGCGTCGCCGCTCGAAGTCGATGTCGGGGTCTTTCGTGTCCAGACGCAGCTTCCAGATGCGGTCGATGCTCAGGTCAACGTGGTCCGTGCTGTAGAACCAGCCGCGAAAGAACCAGTCGAGATCTACGCCGCTGGCTTCTTCCATGGTCCGGAAAAAATCGGCCGGCGCAGGGCGTTTAAACATCCAGCGCCGTGAGTACTCGCGAAACGCGAAGTCAAACAGCTCCCGACCGAGGATGGTCTCCCTGAGGATCATCAGCGCCGCGGCGGGTTTTGCGTAAGCGTTCGGGCCAAGCTGCAGCACGGAGTCGGACTGGGTCATGACCGGTACCTGGTGCTCGGACTTCATGTAGTCGACGATGTCCCGGGGCTGGTTGTTCCAGGGAATCTCCGGGTCCCACTCCCAGCCTGCCATGGCATCGAGAAAGCTGTTCAGGCCCTCATCCATCCACGTCCACTGGCGCTCGTCGGAGTTCACGATCATCGGGAAGTAGGTGTGGCCGATCTCATGGATGATCACACCCACGAGATAGCGTTTTTCCGCCAGCGAATAGGTGCGATCGCCGTCGTCCTGCAGATCGGTGCGTGGCCCGTTGAAGGTGATCATGGGGTATTCCATGCCGCCGACCGGCCCGTTCACCGACTGCGCGGTGGGGTACGGGTAATCAAAGGAGTAGCGGGAGTACACCTTCAGGGTGTGGATCACAGCGGCCGTGGAGTAGGTCGACCACAGCGGCTCTCCCTCCTTGGGGTAAAAAGACATGGCCATGACTTCCGATTGGACGTTGCCGCCCTGCTGGTAGCCCTGGGCGTCCCAGATAAACTTGCGTGACGAAGCCCAGGCAAAGTCCCGGACGTTGTCTGCTTTGAAACGCCAGGTTTTGCTGCCCGAGGTACCCTCGCGTTCGTTCTCAAGCGCTTCCTCGGCGGTAACGATGAAGACGGGCGCATCGGCGTCTCGAGCCGAGGCCAGCCGCTCACGCTGCGTCCGGGTCAGCACATCGCCCGGATTCTGCAGCTCGCCGGTGGAGGAGACGATGTGATCGTCCGGGACGGTGATATTGACGCTGTAGTCACCGAACTCCAGCGTGAACTCACCGCGGCCGAGAAACGCCTTGTTGGTCCAGCCTTCGTAGTCGGTGTAGGCATGCAGTCGCGGGAACCACTGGGCCAGAAGGAAGATGTCGTTGCCGCCTTCCCGTTCATCATCCGGGAAGTGCTCATAGCCCGAGCGGGCTGAAATGGCATTCTCGTCGACAATGTTAAAGGCGAACTCTATTTCGACCTCGGTGCTGTCGCCGGGGCTTAAGGGTCGACGCAGATCAACTCGGAGATTTGTATCAACCACGGTGTAGGCGAGTTCGCCGCGGCTGTCGCGGACCGACTTAAGCTCGTAGCCCAACTCGCTGTCAGCCATGAATTGATGACGACGCAGCTCCTCGAGGCTCAGCTGCGGCGGTTTGCCGTCCGCCGCATCCTCCACCGCGGGCCCGCGCCGGCTGGCGTCGGCAAAGGCGGCGCTGCGTTCCGCGATGGAGTCGTCGCGAAAGCGGTTCTGATCCAGCTGCAGCCACAGGAAGCGGATCGTGTCCGGGCTGCGATTGGTGTAGCGGATACGCTCGCTGGCCTCGATACGGCGCGCGTCTTCCAGCAGGCGGACGTCAATGTCGTAGTCCACTTTCTGCTGCCAGTACTCGTGCCCGGGCTCGCCGCCGGCGGTGCGATAGTCGTTGGCCGTGGGCAGTACTTCATCGAGCTGGCGGAATTTGTCTTTGTACTCACCTTTGGTTTGCTCGATGCCGGCGGCGGCAGGTAAAGCGATCAGCAGGGCAGCCAGCGAAAGCCAGCGCGGAGTGCGAAGCATCTGAGACCTTCTTATAGGGCATGGGTCGGGCCAGCAGCATAGCGCAGGCGGGTTGGCGCCTTCTAGGAGTCGCCGGTGCCAGCCGGGCGAGCGAGGCCGCAGTCCACAAGGGGCAGGATGCGTGAATCATGGACGGCGGCAGTGCGATGGCCGATTCCCTGTAGATAGTCCTCGTTGCCAGCGAAGGCCAGAAAGGCATCAAGGGAGTGCTGGCGCACGAGCATGGCCAGGTCCCAACCCTCGTGCTCCGGGCCAATGAGGTAGCTGCCGCCATCGCCGAGATACAGAAGCTCTCCGCCGCTGGCCCGCAGATAAGGCAGGGTGTGCTCAACATAGCGCAGGTAGGCCGCCCGGCCGCTGATGGGTTCTGCCGGTGCAAGCATCGGGTGCTCCGCATAGTCGGCGCGTTCGCGCAGCTTCAGCAGGTTAAGCATCGTCACCGGTCCATGGATGTCGCGGGACAGCAGCTCGAGCACGGCGGCCTCGGTAGGGTCGAGATAAACCGGGCCGGACACGATTCTCAGGGCTGCCAGTGCCGCGGACGGTGCGGGCTCTGGCTGCCGCAGACCCTCATTGACCTTTGAAGTCCGGAGTGCGTTTTTCCGCAAAGGCGCGGCGCCCTTCGGCACCGTCTTCACTCGTGCGCACGGCCAGCAGCCGCTCGCGGCTGATGGCGCCGGCTTCAGCCGGGCTCTGATTCAGCGTCTGCAGTGCAAAGCTTTTCAGCGTGCTGACAACCAGCGGTGCTGAGTGACGCAACGTCTTCGCCCAGTCCCGGGCGGCGGTGAGTTCTTCCCCGGCGGGGACAACTTTGTTCACCATGCCGACTTCGGCGGCGCGAGCTGCGGGCAGGTCTTCTCCGAGAAGCATGAACTCCATGGCGATCTTGTGGGGTATCCGCGCTACGGCAGAAGCAATGAGCCCGCCGGTGAAGCCGAGCTGTGCCTCGGGATACTTGAACACCGTGGTCTCCGATGCGATCACAAGGTCACACATCTGCACAATCACGTAGGCCCCGCCGATGCACCAGCCGTGCAGGGCGGCAATGATTGGCTTGCTTGTGGTAACGCCAACGCTCGGCACCCCCTCCCACATTTCCGCCGGTGGGTTTTTGATGTCGGCCCCCACGGAGAAGGCTCGATCACCGGCGGCATGAAGAATCGCAACGCGATCGTCGGAGGCTTCAAGGCGCTCCCAGGCCGCTTTCAGGCCCTGGATCACGTCTTCGTTCAGGGCATTCATACGCTCCGGACGATTGATGGTGACGACGGCTATGCCGTCCTCAGATTCGTAGCGGACGACCTCACTCACTCGTTCTGCTCCAACCAGTTGTTGAAGCTGGCGTCTCGTTTTTCGTGAAAGGCCATGACGCCTTCCCGGGCATCGGCGTGATGATCGGAAATAGCCGTCTTCGCCGCGATCTCATCGAGCGCCTGACTCCAGGACAGTTCTGCCGCGTTGTAGACCGAGCGCTTCAGGAGGCGCATGGCGACCTGCGGCCCCTTCGCGAGTTCCTGGGCCCAGTTCAGCGTGTGGTCTTCAAGCTCCGCGGCTGGTACCACCTCGTTCACAAGGCCAAGGTCGAGGGCCTCGGCGGCATCGACGATGCGTTTTCTCATGAGGAACTCGAGGGTTTTCGCGGTACCCATGAGCTGAACGAGCAGGTACTGGCCGCCTTCGTCTGGCAGCAGGCCGAAGCGAAGGGTCGCGCTGCCGAGGCGAGCCGTGTCGGCGGCAATACGGAAATCGCAGGAGAGCGCGAGGGAGAATCCTGTCTGGATGGCGATGCCGTTAACGGCGGCAATCGTCAGCTTGTCGAGACTACGGATCGTCGTGTTGAGCTGCTGGGAGATGGTCCGGAGACCGTTGTAGGTGCCCAGCGCGTTGTCGTGGCCTGGCGGGATCTCTGGCACAAGTGGGGCACCGCCGAGTTCTGCATCGCGGTATGCCTTCAGGTCATCTCCCGCGCAGAACGCCCGGCCTGTTCCCGTGAACACCAGCACGCGCACCCGATTGTCCATCTGCGCCTGGGTGACCGCTTCAATGAGGTCGCGTTTGATGCCTGTAGTCATGCCGTTCAACCGCTCCGGCGTGTTGAACTGGAACCAGGCGATACCCGGATCTTTCAGACTGACCTCGAAACCCGTGAACTCTCCCGTATCCATAGCGCTCCCCCATTCAGCTACCGGTCAGGTTTTGCAGTTATGATCCGTGCTTTCCAGAACCAAAGCCAGGAGAAACCGTGCTGATGATGCGGCTCCCAGCACCAGTTACAAGATCACCAGCTTCAAGAGCGCCATTTCAAGAGCGCCGGCTTTGACAGTGCCAGCTTCGAGCGCGCCGGCCTCAAGCCTCCGCTGTTCCAGGTTCTCTGTGTCTCTGCTGGTGGTTCTATCGCTTCTCGCCACCGGCACGATGTCGGCCGCTGCCCGCGCGGATCAGGAAGCCGTCTTCGGCATCTGGGCAACGAAGGGCACCATGATCGAGGTAGGGCCCGCTGAGGATGGCGGCCTGAGTGCGCGGATCATTGCGCTGAAGAATCCTAACTGGCGCGAGAAAGACGGCGTTGGTGTGATTGGCGAGCCGAAAATTGATCTGCACAACCCCGATGAAAGTCTGCGCGAGCGACCACTCCTTGGCCTCGAAATGCTGAGCGACTACCGCTTTGAGCGCGGCAAGTGGCGGGGCAGGCTGTATCTGCCATCGAACGGCACGAGCTGGACCTCGAGTGCGGAGGTGAAGAACGGTGAGCTCAGGATTCGTGGCTTTATCGGTATGCCCATGCTCGGGAAAACGCAGAAGTTTGCCCCGCTGGCGGAATGTAACGAAAACATCCTGCGCATGATCGCAACCGCGAACATGGCAGAAACCCCCTGCGATGAACTCATGGAGGACGTTCAGTGACCCGAATGATCGGCAGAATGACGCGTGGCGGCCTGTTCAGTGCCATGTTCTGTTTGAGCCTGGCGCATGCGGACGAGTCGGAGGTGCTTGGACTCTGGTCCGGCGGAGACTCGCTCCTTGAAGTGGCTATGGGTGCCGATGGTTTGTCCATGCGCATCCTGGCGCTGAAAGATCCTTTCTATGGGGAGGAAGAAGGGCTCGGTGAGCCGGGTGCGGCCCGGCGGGATGACAACAACCCGGACCCAACGCTTCAGGCGCGGCCGCTGGTCGGGATGGAGCTGCTTTCCGGTTTTCGCTACACGGGAAAGCGCTGGGAGGGGAAGATCTACGATCCAGGCTCCGGCAACACCTATTCATCGCGGATGGAACTCGACGGTAAACGCCTGAAGATGCGCGGTTACGTCGGTGTGCCGATGTTCGGTCGCACGCAATACTTCGAGCCGATAGCGGACTGCTCGGCCCCGGTGCTTGCCATGGTCAGGGAATCTGAAGCCGAGCTTGCGCTCTGCGACTGATGGTCGGCCGGGCGCGCAGCCACCTCAGCGGCCTCAGCCGCCCATGATCGTTTTCCAGGTGTTCAGGTCGTCGATGCGCAGATAGGTGTTCTGCTGCTTCGTCTCGCCGAGGGTCGCGTTTGGCACGTGGCCATAGTTGTGGCCCGGTAGCAGCAGCGTGTTGTCCGGCAGCTCTGCGAGCTTACGCAGGCTCCGGTACATGTCTTCGCTGTCTGAGCCGGGGAGATCGACGCGGCCGCAGCCGTTGATGAACAGCGTATCGCCCGAGACCAGGGTTTCCTTGATGCGGAAGCACTGGGATCCCGGGGTGTGGCCGGGGGTATGGAGAAACTCGACGTCAACGCTGCCGATAGAGAGCTTGTCCCCGGAAGAAACGCGCACCATATCCGTTTCTGAGATTTCAGTGATCTTCTTCAGACCGTCCGCTTCCTCCTGATGCACGTAGACCTTCAAGCCCTGGTGCTCGAGGAGTTGGGCGACGCCTTCGATGTTGTGACCCCCCATGGAACCGCCGCAGTGGTCAGGATGGTAATGGGTGACAAGAGCGCCTTTCAGGGTGTAGTCCCGCTCGCCGATGTGCTTAACGAGACCATTGATGTCCCAGGCCGGGTCAACAACGACAACCTCTCGCGTGGAGCGGCACCCCACCAGATAGGTGAAGTTCTGCATGGGACCGATTTCGATCTGCTCGATGATGAGCTCTTCTTCGACATTACTCATGGGGTGTCCTGGCCGTCGCTGCTGGCCGACAGAGTAATCACAGTCACCTCTGAGCGCGAGCCCAGGCGCAGCACCGGGCCCCAGGTCCCCGTGCCCGGGCTGACGTAGAGTTTCAGTGCGCCGATCTCGTAGAGCCCCTGAATGTGGGGGAACACCCGGCGCACTATGAAGTTAAAGGGCACAATCTGGCCGTTGTGCGTGTGGCCGCAGAGCATGAGCTCCGCCCCCCAGCGGGCCGCATCCTCGGCGCCGTCCGGGCGATGGTAGAGCAGGATGCGGAAGGCGTCGGGATCCGGGGTGAGGGACTTCAGCACCTGCCCGACCTGAGTTTTCGGCTCCGCATCGTCGATGCCGATCAGCTGCATGCCGTCAACGCTGACGGTTTGGTTGCGCAGTACGTTTACGCCAAGGCTGCTGAGTCTTTCGCAGATCGCTTCCACGTCCACGTAGCGCTCGTGGTTGCCGATAATGAAGTAGCTCGGCGCCGTGAGGGTGCCGAGGCTTGCCAGCTCTTCGCGACTGATGTCGCGGAAATCAATGAGATCGCCGGTGATGAGCACGTAGTCGGGCTCAAGGGCATTCACCCGGCGCACCACCCGGTTAAGAAAGGCACCGCTGCGCGAGCCAACGTGGACGTCGCTGATCTGCGCCAGGCGGCGGCCGGCGAGCGGTGCCGGCGCTGGAATACTGATCTCGCGTACCAGCAGGCGCTGCGCGTTGACAAAGGCATAAACGGTGAAAGCGCCCAGCAGCCCCGCCAGTATTGCGCCCCAGGTGAAGTCCGCCAGCGGGATGAGCAGCCGGGCGATTTCGAAAGCCAGGACCAGAAGAAATGCCATGAAGCAGATGCCGAGCCAGGTGAAAGCCACGGCGGACAGCCAGCGGGTCAGCGTGCCGGGATAAAACTCGTGGGCAAGGCGGGCGAGGAGTGGTCCCACCATGATGACCAGCAGCGTGGGGGTGCCGGGAACCGAGCCCGCGAGCAAGCTCCAGATTCTCAAAATCGGATAGACGAGCACGCCAAAATAGAAGAGGCAGACGACAACAAGCGGCAGCAGCCGCCGCCAGACTCGGCGCCCGACTTCGAAGGGTCCTGGAGCCGCCTGATCGCTCATAGCCCCGGCGCCGCGAGCAGGTAGCAGGCGTCATCAACGCTGCCGATGGGGTAACCGGCAGAGGCGCAGGGCAAGAGGGCCGCCTCACCGCTGCCAAGCTCGAGGCTGCCGCCGGGGCCCTGCAGGTGCAGACTGCCCTCGATACAGAAGACCACCGTATAAGGCAGTCCGGACGGCGGTGTCAGGCTCTTCCTGCTCTGGACACGCCAGACGCCGAAGTCTTCAAAGGCGACGATTCGCTCCACGCCGTCGCTGAGGATTTCCGGCTGCACGGTTGCGGGCGGGTCGAGGTGCATACCCTGCACGGCCCGCTCACTGTCCCAGTGCGTCTGGGTGAGCACTTTCTGGCTCGATGAAAGGATGTGCCGCTCGTAGTTCGGCGTCTGGAATTCCACAACCTGTACACCCTGCTGCAGGGAGTGCGGAACCCAGGTTGGCACGGAGATCACGTCGCCGACGGACAGCGTGCGTTCGTCTGTGAATTTCAGGGTTGCCTCGCGAGCAATTCGCTCCTCGGCAGCCAATGCCTCCCGACTCGCATGTTCTGCGGCTTTGGCAGTGTCGAAATCCGCCGGCTGCTCGGCGCGGCTTTCGACGGCCGCCTGAGCCCGCTCATAGGCCGCAAGGGCGTCCATGAAGCTGCGGCGGAAGGCGTCGTCCGAACCCTCGGCAGCCCGGGCCGTCTGGTTAACGCCGAAGCGGATACGGCCCCTGCCGTCAGGCCAGGCGACCGGGTCGATGGCGGTGACCACATAAACCTCGCGTTTTGCCTCGTGGACTTCCAGATACAGCTCACCCAGCACCGGTTCCGGCCTCGGATCAAGAATCTTGAGCAGCACGAGAGGCTGCCGGCCGACGCTCCGGGCCGGTGCCAGCGACAGCCAGGTACCGAGGGCCAAGGTGCCGCCGCTACCGGCTACCTGCGCTTCGCCGCGGGCTTCTACGCCCGTAAACCAGAGTTCGCGGCCCCAGGGTTTTGGGATTTCAACCGGGAGCAGTGCCACCGGATCGTCCATCGGAAAGCAGGCTTCGCCGATCAGAGCCTCGAGGGCGTTGGCACCGGCGCCCGGTCGGGGCTGCAGCGTAACCTCCAGGCACAGGGCTTCCGGCGGCCTGGCCCAGGGGCGCGGAATCTCCAGCCTGAGCGGTTCCGCGGGATGGCCGGCGGCGGCCCGCGCGATTGCTGCTTCCGCGTGGTGATCCGTCGCCGGATAGATCACGGCTGGAACGCTCTCGAGGGCATCTGTCGCCCCAGGACTTCTTGTGCAGCTGGATCTTGCAATGGTATGTCCGATTCTGGCCAGAATACGCTAAGAGCGGGCCGTATCATGTGGCCTCAAGAGCTAAGGAAACACTGATGTTACCGGAACCGCACATCTGTGCGCGTGCGCGGCGTGCCCGCGACCCGCGCTTTGATGGCCGCTTCATTGTGGGCGTCCTGACGACGGGCGTGTACTGCAGGCCGATCTGTCCCGCCCGCCTGCCGGCGGAAGAAAATGTCCGTTACTACCCGACGGCCGCAGCCGCCCAGGAAGCCGGCTTTCGTCCCTGTTTACGCTGCCGTCCGGAGACCGGTCGGCGGCTCCCGGAGTGGACCCTCGGCAGCCAGACCGTGGTACGGGGCTTGCGGCTTATCGACGGCGGCTATCTGGACGAAGGAACCGTGGCGGGCCTGGCTGCCGAGCTTGGTCTGTCGAGCCGGCATTTAAACCGGCTTTTCCTGACTGAGCTCGGTGCCAGTCCGAAGAGCCTGGCCCGAACCCGGCGCCTGCAGCTCGCCAAACAGCTGATCGACGAGTCTGATCTGCCGCTTGCAACGGTGGCCCACAGCGCCGGTTACGGCAGCATCCGCCGTTTCAATGACGATGTGAAGGCACCCTAGGGCCGGCCGCCGAGGGCCCTGCGCCGGCGCACCGCCGGGCGCCCGCCAAGTGCGGGCGAGGGAGCCGGGAGGTCCGGAGATGATGCCCAACGACTGGAGCTCACTCTGCCTGTACGCGGGCCCTATCATGCGGCATGGGTGTTCGACTTTCTCGACCGGCGCGCCTTGCCTGGCGTTGAAGAAGTGGACGGCCTCCGCTATCGGCGCCGGCTCTTTGATAGCGGGCGGGTGCTCGGCGACCTGCTGGCTGTCTGGGAAGACGATCACCTCAAGGTTTCCCTGCCGGTCTCGGCGACTGTTGGACTCGGTGATCTTCTGGCAAGGCTTCGGCGGGTGTTCGATCTTGATGCCGATCCAGAGGCCATCGAAGCCGTGCTTGCGGAAGATCGGCGCCTTCGACCTATCCTCGCAGCCGACCCGGGCCTGCGCGTCCCAGGGGCCTGGGATGGGTTCGAGATTGCCGTCCGGGCAATCCTCGGCCAGCAGGTGAGCGTTGCCCGGGCGCGGGATCTTGCCGTTCTGCTCTGCGAACGCTTTGGCGGCGGCGACTTTCCCGCACCGGCAGCCTTGGTAGAAGCGGACGTTTCTGCCATCGGCATGCCCGGGAAACGGGGCGAGGCCGTTCGGGCGCTGGCTCGAGCCGCCCTTGATGGCACCCTGGAGCTGCATGAGGGGGCCGACGCTCTTGCTCTGGAAGCTGCACTGGTGGCGCTGCCGGGCATTGGCCCTTGGACCGCCGGCTACGTGAGCATGCGAGTGGCGCGCAACCCGGATGGCTTTCCGGACGCGGACTGGGTGGTGCTAAAAGTGCTTTCCATGACTGCAGCGAAAGCCCGTAAAGCTGCCGAAGCCTGGCGTCCCTGGCGGGCCTATGCGGTCATGGCGCTCTGGCGCCAGGCAGGGCTCGCACGAGCGGCGGCAGCAGGGTAACGTCAAAGGCAACGGGGGAGATCAGTGTTTTACAGCTATATGGACAGCCCCATCGGCCGGCTCCTGCTGGCCGGTGACAAAACCTCACTCCAGGTGCTTGGGTTTTCGACCGGTGGTAAGGCGCGTGGCGCTGAGGCCGGCTGGGAACGCTTCGATGAGCCCTTCCGGCGGGTTAAGGCGCAGCTCGGCGAATACTTCGCCGGTGAGCGACGGGTCTTCGAGCTGGATCTCGCGCCGGAAGCGACGCCGTTTCAGGCGGACGTGCTGACCGCCTTGCAGGGAATTCCCTACGGCGAGACGCGCAGCTACCTGGATATTGCCAACGAGCTCGGCAAGCCCAACGCCGTTCGAGCCGTCGGCGGTGCAAACGGTGCCAACCCCATCCCGATCGTCATCCCCTGTCACCGGGTGATCGGCAGTAACGGGTCGCTGACCGGTTTTGGCGGCGGGCTGGACACGAAACGCTTCCTGCTGGACCTCGAACGGCGTCATTCTGGCCTGTTTAGTAACTAACTGGTTACACTGATTTGCAGGGCCGCAACCTTGGTTGATGGCAGCGCTTTGGAGTTGAGTAACCAAATGGTTACTCCTGTGGAGTCTTTGTGCTCGGTGGCCGCTATTCGCCGCGCTCCAGACACCGGAGATCAGAGGTTCAGCGAGATTGCGAGACATCGCCGCTAGGCGCTGGCGAGGTGAGTAACTATATGGTTACATGGCGCCGTTGTATTCCCGGTAGGGCTCCATGGACGACGCGGCCATAGCACAGGCCACAGTAAAGGGCACAGCAAAGTCCAGAACAGAGAAAATCGATCAGCTGGTGGCCGCTGCTTTGGCTGAGTTTGCCCAGCGTGGACTGCACGGTGCGCGGGTGGATGCAATCGCCCATGCCGCCGCCATGAACAAACGCCTGCTCTACCACTACGTCGGCAACAAAGAGGCCCTTTTCTGCGCGGCCGTTGGCGAGGCCTTGAGGCGCCTACGCGTCGCCGCTCGGGAATCCGGTCCGGAGGTCCATGCCCGCGCCATTGCCGAGCGCGCAGTGGACAATAGCATCAGCGACGCCTGGCGATTGCTCTGTCATGCGGAGCTTGAGGGCCTGGGTTTGGATTCCCCTGCCAGGGTGGCGCTGCTTCAGCACTGGCAGGGCGCCGGCCGCAATGGCTTCGCCGAAGCGCTGCTGCAGGCTCTCCTGCCAACCTGTGCTGCCGAGTGGCCGTTGGCTGACGAGGCGCGTCCGCAGGAATCGAAGAAGCCGAGGCTGAAAATGCGGCCGCAGCTGCGGCCCGGCTCAGGAAGCCGCTGAGACGCGCAGCGCTTCGAAGCGCTCGAAATACGTTGGGAAGGTTTTGCTCACGCAGTCAGGATCGTTAATGGTCACGGCCACGCCGCCAAGGCACGCGAGGGAGAAGCACATGGCCATGCGATGGTCGCCGTAGGTGTCGATCGCTGCCGGATTGAGGCGCTCCGGCGGGGTAATGCTGATGAAGTCCAGGCCTTCCACGACGGTCGCGCCAAGCTTCCGCAGTTCCGTGCTCATGGCCGCGAGGCGATCCGTTTCCTTCACCCGCCAGTTGTAGATGTTGCGGATTGTCGTCGATCCTTCCGCGAAGAGTGCCAGCACGGCCACGGTCATGGCGGCATCCGGAATGGCGTTCAGATCGAGATCCACCCCGCGCAGGGTGTCTGGGGTCACGGTGATGCTGGTGGGAGCGCGTCGGACCTCGGCGCCCATGGCTTCGAGGACGTCGACAAAAGCCACGTCACCCTGCACGCTG
>JBCDDI010000009.1:0-21373 GCA_039180365.1 Pseudomonadota bacterium | reverse complement strand
CAGACCCAGATCGAGGTCGAGGTTAATGTCGGCGGCGCCGTTACCCGGCGGATAAGGTGGCAGCGTGATCAGTCCACCCGCGGGCGCCACGATCTGTCCGGCGGAATCGAAAGTCAGCGGGTTCCCGCCGCCGACATTCGTACCGTCAATCACCATGTGGGTGGTCCACTCGTTCACCGGCGCCTGCTTCACGAAGTAGACGGCAGCCGTGTGCGGGGCGCCAAGGGAGTCATAGATCGTCGTTGACGTCGTGTGGTTAAAGCTTAAGGGATCATTGGCATCGAAAACCGGGTTCGCCGGTGCCAGCGCATCGGCAGGGAGATTCACTCCAAGCTCAATTTCCGTGCTGGCCTGCGGTGGATTCTGGCCGGTGAGCAGTCGGAGGTCCGTGAGTTCACCGGTGTTGAACACACCGCCGCCAAGGGGCGGATAAACCTGCAGGCGCCGGCCATCGGCATCACCGACAAAACCGTTCCGGTCTGCCGCGAAGGCGCCCGCTCGCGTGTAGCTGAGCGAACCGCTGTTGCTGAGCGTAAAGAAGCCCTGGCCGGTAATCGCCAGGTCCAGCGTGTTACCGGTGAAGTCAACGTTGCCCTGGGTGAACTCCTGGGCAATGTTCTTCAGGCGCACACCGCTGCCGATGGCGTTGGAGGTCAGGGATTCGGAGCTGGCTGCAAAAACCTCGGCAAATTCCGCCCGGGACTGCTTGAATCCGTTTGTATTCGCGTTGGCTATATTGTTGGCGGTAACGCCGAGGTCGTCTGAGGCGGCATTAAGGCCGCTCAAGGCAATGTTGAAGGGCATGGTGTTCTCCTTAGCGCTTCGTCTTTAATTAGCCGGCCGAGCCGCCAATACGGCGGACGTCTGCCAGCGGGATCTCGCCGAGCTGCTCAAGGTTGAGCAGCACGCCGCCGATATTGCCGAGGGTGACGCTGTCGACCCGGGCTTCCATGAACACGGGCATCTGCTCGCGCATACCGTCCGGTCCAGCGACCACCTCAATCTCATAGGCACCGGGTGGCATGCGCTGGCCGGCCTGATTCAGGCCATCCCACTCGAAATAGGTAAGCCCCGCATCCTGCACGCCAAGGTCGAGGCGGCGGATGAGCGCGCCGCTTGCATCTTTGACCTGCACGACCATGGACGGCGTGCTCGTCGGAAGTTCCGTAGCCCCACGAACGCCGCCGGTTACCCCAAGGGCGCTTCTACTGCCGGGGATCAGCACTTCCCGGCCAATGAGGCTTGAAGCCTGCAGGGCCTGATCGGAGTAAAGGGAATCTGCGAAGGAGGAAAAGGACTGCTGCAGGTCTTCGATACCGGAAACGGTGCCGAACTGGGCGAGCTGCCCGAGGAAGTCACCGTTTTCCATCGGCTTGAAGGGATCCTGGTTCTGGAACTGCGCAATCATCAGCTCCAGAAAGGCTTCCTGCTGCAGAGCGCCGCTCGAGATATCGCTCGACTGGCTGGGAGTCTGCGGGGCTCGCGTAAGGCCCAGCTCATTCAACATGGCAAGATCAGGCATGACTCAATCCTTCCTTTACTGTCCCAGCCGCAGGGTGCCCAGCAGCAGGTCCTTGGTGGTGTTCAACACCTCCACATTGCTCTGATAGGAGCGTGACGCGGAGAGCATGTTGACCATCTCCTCGATGGGGTTAACGTTCGTTGCGTAGATGTAGCCGTCTTCGTCGGCCTGGGGATGGTCGGGTTCGTAGCGGCGCACGGGTGGGGCCGAGCTCTCGACAATCCCGAGCACGCGCACACCGGTGGATTCCGCTCCACCCGTGGCGCCGGGAGTGACGAAGGTTCCGGCAGCACCGAAATCGTTCCCGGTCATAAAAGAGGCGAAGATCGGATGACGGGCGCGGTAGGCATCCTCCGGTCGGGTCGCTACGTTTTCCGCGTTGGCCAGATTGCTGGAGGTTACGTTCAGGCGCAGGCTTTGCGCCCGCATGCCGGTTCCGGCGATGTCGAATACGTCAAAGAGCGCCATCAGGCCTGACCTTTGATCGCCAGCTGCAGACCGCGGATCTTCCGTGTCAGGAACATCAGGCTCGTCTGATACTGCACGGCGTTTTCAGCAAACTTCCCCTGCTCTACCTCCGACTCCACGGTGTTGCCGTCGAGGGTGGGCTGAAAAGGATTGCGATAGAGCAGCGGACCGGCGTCAGGATCGGAACCACCAACCGCTATGTGCCGCTGGTGAGTTCGGGCCATCCGAACGGAAGCCGGCATCAGGCTCCCGCTTTCCGCTTTCAGTACCTCAGCAAAGTCGAGATCGCGCGCTTTGAAGTTCGGCGTATCGGCATTGGTCAGATTTGATGCGAGCACCTGGCTCCGGGCGCTGCGAAATTCCAGGGCCGTCGCGTGGATCCCGAAGTGGCGATCGATTGCACCGGCGAAAAGAGATGACATGGTCGGCTGGCTCCGTTGTGACTGCGCCTCAGGGCGGCGATGCCAGTAGCAGAGCAAAGCCCATGCCAGATAGTTATCTATCTGTTTTATATAGTTTTTTTAGAAATGGGAGAGCCGCTACGGGGGCTCGGGAGCGCCCGGCGGCAAGAGCCCGCCGGGTCGGGCGGCGGCTCATTGCCGGCTCGCCCCGGCACAGGCCTTCAGGGACTGCTGGCCCGTGACTCTTTCTCGTAATCCTCGCGGTCCTCGAGGGCGAAGCCGGTGCCCGCTTCAGCAAAATTGAAGTCGGCATCAAATACGAAGCTATCGACGATTTCGATGCGACGGACGATGGTTTCCCCGCCGTTCACCACGGAGAGCTGATACTCGCCCGGCGGAAAACCGCTGAACTGGTAATAGCCGTAGGCATCGGTGAGCGTGGCGTGGAGCAGCTCGCCGTCGGCATTGCGGGCCTCCACGCGGACGTTGCCGAGCCCGCTACCTTCCTCCTTCAGGACCTGACCGAGGAGGCCGTACTCATGCTGGACAATGAAGTCCACGGTGGAGGTCGCCGCCGGGACAACCTTTACCCGGTACTTGGTCTTCCGAGGAGAGAGCATCATCGGCAGATGCTCCGCGCTCAGGGACACTTCGTAAATGCCGGGCCGGATGTTCCGCAGGAAGAAGTGCCTGCCGCGCAGCACGGCCGTGTGCGCCCGACCGTTGAGCATGACGGTGACCTTGTCGACGCCAAGGCTGGTGATGGGCTCTCCGTCCGGCAGCGTCAGACGACCGCCAATGGAGCCAAGGCGACCTTGAATAAAGTCGTTGCGAGCCGGTATGGGACGACCGCCGGAAATCGCGAGATCAACAGATACGGTCCAGCGAAGCTGAAGACCAGGATCCGAGAACTCCGTCCGTACCGGGTTATCCCTGAGTTCGAGGTAGGAGAAGAGCCCGGGCAGAATTGTTGTTTGCCAGAGAAACCTGAAACCGAAGCCATTACTGCCGCCGAGGACGCTGCCACCGATCTGACTCCGGTCGTCGAAGCGGTTCGGATAAAACACGGTGCCGAACTCGGCCACGGTACTGTCATCGAAGCTGAAGCGGCTGAGGCGACCAAATATCTCGTGATTCTGCGCGCGGAAGAATCGGTACTCGGCCCGATCCCCGGCACTGTCATGGACAAATTCGAACCAGTCCCTGCGCCGGTGAATCGTTCGCACTTCAGCCCGGTATTCACCCTCGAAATCCGGCCAGATCCGGACGATGTTGCGGTTGTTAAAGCGCCAGTTGAGACCTGGCAGGAGGAACTTGAAGGTCTCATTGCCCGTGTCCCGATAGCGACCGTGTAAACCCAGGGAAAGGTTCGGCCGCACCCAGTGCTCGTAGCGGATTTCGTTGGAGGTTGTCTCAGGGCTTCGCTGGCCACGGAAGTTCTCTTCCTGCAGCTGAGAGCGAGCCGTGAACTGCCAGCGTTCAGAGCGCCCATAGAGTTCGAAGCTGTGTCCAAAGGCACCTTCCCGATGCCCGAGGGACAACGATGTCGCCCAGTTTCGGGCAAGGGACGCCGTAACCCCGGCTGTCTGATGAAACACCCCGGACGCAGACTGCAGTCCAGCTTCCACGGTCAGGCGGTCCGTCAGCCCATGCCTGACAAGGCCAAACACGGACTCGCCGGTAACCTTCTGCAGCTCGTCGAGCGGGTTGCCGTTCCCGCCGAGCCCGCCGAAAACGACCGTCTGCTCATCATCGAGGAGCAGATCGATAGGAGTACGCGTAAAGTCCTGCACTTCCAGCTCCACCAGAGATCGCTGGTCGAGGATGCGTACCGTTACAGTCTGAAACTGCAGCGAATTGGAGCGGATACGACGGAAGCCATAGGTGCCATCGAGATTAACCCGGGTCCTCGCGATCGGTTTCTCATTGATGCGCAGTTCGGCAATAGCCCCTGGCTGGGCAACACCCTCTATGTCCTTGGTGGGGATGCCGAAGCGGCGGATGAACTGACCTCGGGTCTGATCCTGGTAAGGATCAAACTCAATCTCTTTGGAGCTGAAGAGCGCTTGCGCGCCGGTGGTTTCGATAGCCGGCAGCAGCGGATTGATGCTCACCTGCTGATTGCCCACAAGCCCCTGCACGTGCTCGAAATCGCGCAGCCAGTAATAATCTTCGGCCCGAGTTGGCCGGTTGTCCTGGGCGATCACCTCGGCCCGCCAGATACCGTCGCTGAGCCGGCCGCGCATGAGCAGCTCCGTGATGTCACTGTTAACGAGCTTGTTGGAGAGATGGGTGTGATCGAGGCGCAGCTGGGTGACGCCGAAGGCGCTCGGCGAAACGTCTACCTGACCCGTGAGGTCCTCAGGCGTAAGCGCATCCGTGGCGGGACCCAGATCCTTCTGCCACCAGGGCAGCGTCATGTTGAAGGCGTATCTGTCCGGGGCGAATTCCCAGCGGATCTTCAGCACTTCGTCGAGGAGCGTGTCTTTAAAAAACAGCGCCCCATCAATCTGCTCAAAGTAGCTTCTGGGTGCCTCTACGTCGCCGCCCGGCGTCGTAAGAAACAGCCGGCCGGCCCGGCTGGTACCGCGGATGCCCATCTTGCCGAGGAGCTGCGCGGGCAGCAGAAACCGTTCGCCGTTGCGATAGACGAGCTCCATGGAGACTTCCCGGCCGTCGACAATGATGCCGACAAGCTCGCCCTTGAGGGCGGCCGCACTCAGGGCGGAGGCGGGTATCACCTGGGCAATATCCATCCCTGCGAAGAGCAGGTTGCTCTCGAGCGATCCAGAGGCAGCAGACGCGCGCATGCCTGGCAGCACCATCAGCACTACCATCGCGATCCCTGCGATTCTGGAGGCTATCCTGTCCATCCTTGCCTGTCGGGTTCAGCGCAACCCGCTTACTCCGAGTCCACAATCAGCATGCGAGTCGGGGCATCTAACACCCGCTCGACGCTCTGCCCTCCCGCTTCCAGGACGTAGACGAGCTTGTAGTTATCGTCCGCTGGCGGCGCAACCAGCTTGCTGGCGACCGTTCTCCTCGCCCCCGGAAATACCGGCTTGCTGCGGATCATCCCGCCAACGGTGCCTTCAGGCGGTTTCTTGGCGGGGTTTTTCGCCAGATCGCGCACCCGGGAGATGGCGCGTTTGTCTGAGGGATAGTCGGCCTCCGGCCACCAGAGATAGAAGCCGCTCGGCATCACCTGAGCACCCCCGGTGGCTGAAAGGTCCATGGCCAGGACGTTGCCATCCTCCCGGTAGGCCACGTCATGCACGATAGCCGCGCTCGGTGCATTGCCGACGTTGGCATAAATGGGCATACCCAGGCGGAACTGCACCTTCACGGCGGAAAGAGACGTATCGACCACCTCCGAAAAGAACAGCATGGCCCGGTATTCGCCGGGGCCACCTTTCAGACGCTGTGGCATGATGGCGAACCGGACCGTCTGCGAGCTGTTCGCCGGCACGGTAAATTCCTTTGGGTTCAGCATGATGGCCGTGGGCAGGCTGCCCGGCTCTGTCGGCAGCTCCCGGAATTCGTTCTGCTCATCCAGATCGAAGTTCGCGACATCGGTCTTCACATAGATGTCCCGATCGCTCAGATTCAGGACGGTCGCCGTCCCGGTGCCGACATCGCCGTTAATGCTCAATTCGAGCCTCGAGGGTGATACGCCAATGCTGGGAGGCGGTAACTCCGCTGCCTCTGCGAGAAAAGCCAGCAGAATGAGGCTGCCTGTGAGCAGACGGAGGGAGGACTTGAGGATCCTGGACATGATCAGATTCCTGTGACGGTGACTTGAATCGTGGCGCTGGCGTTCGATCCGGCCGCTTCGGCGAGATCGAGATCAAAGCTGAGATCGCCCGCGCGAAGAGCGAGACCACAGGGCGCGCCAACGAGACCCGTGATCGATCCGCTGCCGGCTTGAATGCCGCCACTGGTCGCGACGATCTGATAGCTCGCGTCGCTGTAGCTGTTACCGGGGCAGCCGGTCGCCCGGGCGCCGACGGCATTGCGCAAGGTAATCGTCTGCCGGGTGGTAACGGCCGGTACGGCACCGGCGACGTCAAAAACCACCGGTTGGTTGGGATTGCTTACGCTCGCAACCTGTCGGCCGAGGTCCAGGCACCCGTCGCTGCCGCAGGAGCGGGTGGCACCGAAGAGCGCGGCGATGGCGGTTGCCCGGAGATCAATCTCAACGCGATCGGGGTGATAAAGCAGGGTCATGCTCGGCATACCCACCTGCAGGTTGATCTGCGTGGACTGCAGGGCACCGCCGGTCGCCCTTTCAACGATCACTTCGCTGACGGCGCTGTAGCTGCCAGCGGCAACGGCGTTATCCATTTCCAGATCAATGGAAAAGCCGTAGAAAAGCCACTGCGGACAACCTCGCCCGAGGGCACCGCGGAAAATCGGATCGAAACCGGTGACCTCAATTTCTCCGCCGTTGAGCTGGCCGCTGGCGAGCCCGCTCGCCGGACTCACGGTCTCGAGGGTGATGGCAAAGTCACCGTCGCCGAGACACTGGCTACGCTCCTGACCATTCAGGATCAGAGCGAAAGCAAAATTCGAGAAAAGCCGCGTGGACAGCGCATTGCCCGCGATGGGTCCGGGCAGGTTCAGGTCCAGGGGCTGATTAAAGTCGGCAAGCTCCAGGGGAAAGGTACCCTGGCTGAAGGACTGGTCGGAGCCGGGACCTAAGGCCGCGCCACCTTGGAAGATGTCATCGGGGTTGAGGTCTACCGTCGCGCTTGCGGAAAAACGGACCAGCGTAAAAGCAGCTGCCACTGAAGGAATCAGGGCGCTGCCTATCAGGCTCATTGCCACGAGCCCGGAGAGAAGAAAACGCCTGGCGCGGAGCGCACCAGGCGCGGTGTTGAGGATGCTCACGTCCATTTGAGCCTCCCTAGCAGTGGGACTTAGATGCCGACGATGGTGACTGCCAGCGTGGCGGCAACGTTCGTCGCACCGGGGGTGATGTTGGCGAGGTTCAGATCGAAATCGAGGTTGCCGGTGGTAATCGCGGCGGAGCAGTCTTCACCGTCGATGTTCGTTACCGGCACATCGGTCTCGGCGCCAATACCTGCGTCACCAGACACGTCGTAGTCAGCGTCATACACACCGGTCGGGCAGCCGATGGCGCGGACGCCAACGATGTTCTGCAGTTCGATGTTCATGGCCGTCTGCTCGAAGTCCGGCGTCGCGAGACCGGTTACGGCCACGGCGTTGGTCGCACCGATACCTGAGACGGTATACGCGCCAGCGTCGCCGCTGTCGGCACAGAAGTCAGTGCCGCAGGCCACACCGGTGGCACCAACCATCCAGGAACCGAGCGATGCCTGATCGAGGTCCAGCTCGATGTCGCTGTAGTAGTACATGATGAGAACCGTCGGCAGATCGACGTCGACGGTGACGTTACCCGTCGCCGCAGTGGCGGGGGTGTTGGCGATCGCGGCCGCCGAAAGCAGTCCGATGCCCAACACTTTCTTGAGGTTGTTCAAGTCCATTTTAAGTCCTTCACTTCGTTGTGAGTTTCAAGTTCGTGTAGTGCAAAGCGGGTGCTTTGATCACCTACAACCGGGGCGCAAAATTCTCACAACGCCAGAATGTGATCTACGCCATAAGCACCGAAAACGTGCGTTTTTACAGAGTTTCAGCCGGTTTTGTGACCCACGTCTCGCTTTCCCGGCTCAACTTCGAGGGACTGCTGCCGATAACTTCCTGGGGCGCCCTAAACCCCTTTCAACGCGAGAGGCCATCGCGGCTGCCTGCCTGACTTTAAAAAAGTGCTGCGATTGTTCAGCGCCCAGTGCCGATTCGCGTACAAACGCACGTACAAACGGAAGGCAAAGGCGCCGAGCAGCATCGGCGAGGGCGTGAGAGACTTCAGGCATGAGAGCGACTATCCCACCGACGACGACCGCCACGCGGCGCCTGGCAACCAGGGCAACGCTGGTAACGATCGCGCTGGTCCTTGCGGCATCTGGATCAGCCGGCACCGTTCAGTTGGATGCAGCGGCTATGGCGACCGAACCCTCCTGGTACTTACTCGAGATCACCGGCGCTAGACCACCGTGCCAGAACGTCGAAGCCGGGACGCGGTGCGTCGGCACGCAGCCGCGCATCGCTCGCTTTGAGATGCGTGACGGTGAACGGATCGAATTTCGAGGGGGCGCTGCCGTTCCACCGGCATGGACAACCTTCAACGAGTTCCTCGTTTATGCGCCAGCGGCTGCCGGGAGCACGCTGAGTCGTTCCATCGAGCTCGCTGCCACGCCCCTTGGCGCGCGAGTGATTATTGAAGACGGCACACGTCAGTACCTGAAATCGGTACCGCTGAATCGGTGGGAGAAGCTTGAAAGCGGCGCCCTCGGAGGAGCCGACTTCGATCGTTTGTGGGTACGGGTGATTCCGCAGGCGCGCTGAAGCTCAGGCGCCTGCGGTCATGAACTGATCAGCTGATATCGGCGTATTCGACAACCTGTGCCTTGCCGTGCTGCTTGGCATACTTCAGCGCTTCGTCTGCTGCTTCGAGCAGTTCTTCACCGGTGAAGTCGTTGTCTGACTCCGAACCATCGAAGGTGACGAGACCAATAGAGATGAACAGCTCCACCTCATTACCATCTACCTGATGGCGGGTGGTGTTGAAGGCGCTGAGAATGCGATCGCAGACGATACGCGCATTTTCAGCCGTCTCGCCGCCGAGGAGCAGAACAAACTCATCACCACCAAAGCGGGCAAGGGCATCGTTTTCCCGAATCTGCGCGGCAAGCAGTCTGGCGGTACTGCGCAACACCTCGTCACCAGCACTGTGGCTGTAGGTGTCGTTTACGGCCTTGAAACCATCGAGATCCATGAAGGCGACGCTCAAGGGGAAGCCGAGCTTCCGAGCCCGGGCCACCCACTCGGCCAGGTGTTTATCCATGAAGTCGCGGTTCCTGAGACCCGTGAGCTTGTCCGTATGGTTCTCTTCCTGGAGGGTTTCGGCCTTGTTGCCGAGGGTATCGATTTCCTGCTGCAGCGCGGAGATTTCCCGGCGCGCATTCAGGGTCACGTCCATGAGCAGCTTGCGGGCCCGATCAAGGATGTCCGCCGCCACCTCGATGTCCATGATCTCCATGCCGAACTGCGATTCGATGTCGGGAATCCGCACTTCGAGTTTCTGCAGCACGCTTAAGGTCGCCTGCTCATCAAGGCCCAGCCGATCCTGCATCATCACACCAAGGGCAGCGATACCGGACTCGCCGGGATCCGTAAGGAGGATGTCCGACAGGCGGCTCGCCACCCCAACACAGTCAATAAAGCGCTGCGCCTCAGGCTCGGCACCGGCAGCGCCGGAGTCGTGGCTGTGCCGCACGGCCAGGCAGATGAGTTCCGGCAGTTCCCAGCGTTCGAGAAGCCAGGCGCCGATCCAGGCGTGATCTACCCCAAGCAGTTCCTGCTCGTGCCGGGCTACAACGGCGTGGATGTGGCTGTTTTCGAGATTCTTGTACTGGTCCGGCATGTGCTTATCGAGCACCTGCAGACCAATGTCCTGCAGGAGACCGGCCAGAAACAGTTCTTCAACGTTGTCTGCCTGCAGGGCAACACCAATCTCCCGGGCACCGATGGCCGTGAGCAGTGATCGCTGCCAGTAGCGGACCAGATCGATACCTCCACCTTCGTTCTTCCGCAGCGAATTCACCAGGGAAAAGCTGAGGGCGAGAGTCATGGCTGCTGCCTGTCCGAGGGTCAGCAGCGCCTGAGCGAGGTTCGTCACTTCCCGTCGACGGGCATACATGGCCGAGTTAGCTGTCTTCAGGATCTTTGCGACAAGCGCCGGGTCCTTGGTCAGCTCGTCCATCAGTTCCTTGATGTCCGACTCCGGATCCCTCAGCAGCTCAATGATGCGGGTGACAATATCCGGAGGACTCGGCAGATCGTCCATCTGCTCAAGGTCACTCAGGAGTTTGCTCAGGGCTTCGTCGTTCGCCTGCGTATCAGCGGTTTGTTGCATCCGTGCAGTCCACCTTCTTATTGGGGTCTCTCATGGCCACCTAATCGGCAGGGAGGCGGCGTCCTCCAGTGCCGATACGTGACGGGCTTCACACTCTGGCGCACGGAGTCCAATGACGATGGAACCCGGCCGCCCTCTTGAATGTAGCGGCCGGGGAATTCGGGACTTGAGGCGGTGGACCCTATTCGTAGCGCAGCGCGTGAATCGGGTTCGCCCTGGCGACGCGAGTGGCGTGTATGGCGACGATAATCCAGGCGAAGACCACCGCAAGCATACCCGCACCCCCGACGATCGGGAGCGCGTAGCTGATGCGCTCAGCGAAGAAGGACAGATAGGCATTCGCCGCCAGAAAAGCCAGGGGCAGCGCCACCAGCAGGGACCAGAGCACCGGCTTCGAGAACTGCCAGATGAGGAGCCGCACGATCTGAGTCATGCTCGCGCCCATGACCTTACGTACACCAATCTCCTTGGTCCGCCCGGCGGCCATGAAGGCCGCAAGGCCGAACAGGCCAATGAGAGAAAGCAGCAGCGCAAGGCCAGCGAAGCCCCCCAACACTGAGGAGAGGCCACCATAGACCTGGAAGGTCTCGTTGAATTCGTCGTCGAGAAAGCGGCTCTGAATCGGGTAGTCCGGCACAATTTCTTCCCAGACGTCTTCCACCGCAGAGAAGGCCTGACCCATGGCCACTCCTTCAACGCGGATCGCCGCGAAACGGAAGCGCTCCGGAATCTGCCGGAAGACCGTGGGTTTGATCTGATTGTGGAATCCCTGGTAGTTCTGATCCGGGAGCACGCCAACGATCGTCAGGGATCTCGACTCTGAATCCTGACGCAGATCGTAAAACACCCGGCCAAGAGCCGCTTCCGGCGTCCCGAAGCCGAGTCGCTCCAGGGCTAACTGATTGACGATCACATTTGCCGCCGTTGCGTCCTCACTCATACTGTCTGCACTTCGCGTCGGATCGAGGAACCGCCCTGCAAGGAGCGGCACGTCGAACACCGCCGACCACTGCTCGTCGATAACGATGTTGGTCAGCAGAAAGTCTTCCGCTTCACCGGTCGCTTCCAGGGACGCATTAAACTGGGAGTTGCTCTGCTCAAAGGGAAGCTGACTCGTGTAGCTCACGCCGGTAACGCCGGGGATCGTCAACAGTTCGTTGCGCAGCGTCTCGAGGCGCGGCATGAGGCTGTCTACACCGAGGCGGCTGAGCGTGATGATCTGAGATTTCGGGTAGATCTCCGAGGCACTCTCGATTTTCTGATTCTGCGTGAACATGACCATAACCATGGCCAGCATGAAGATCGTGATGGAAAACTGCAGGCCAAGCATGATGCTGCGGAAGAAACCGCCCTTCAGACCTTTCGCCCCGGAGTTCTGCAGCGCATTAATCGGCGATGCCTGGGTGATCGTATAGGCCGGATAAGCTCCAGCAACCACCCCCACCAGCACTGTCGTGATAATGAGCCAGGGCAGTTCGCGCAGATGGTTGATGGCCAGGCCTTTGTCCATAGCCACGTTAAACAGCGGAATGAGCAGCTCGACCAGCGCCAGGGCGATGACCATGGCAATAAACGCAACGAACAGGCTTTCCACCAGAAACTGAATCACCAGCTGGCCGCGGGTTGCCCCCATGGTTTTACGCAGCCCGATCTCCCGGGATCGGCCGAGAGACTGCGCCGTGGCGAGGTTCGTATAGTTGACGATGGCAACGATAAGCACCAGCAAACCAAGGATCCGGATCGACTCCAGGATCGGCAGGCCGATCGCGTCCCAGAGCACATAGTTTGCTTCCACCAGTTTGCGAACCTTGATGCCGTCCACCACCAGCAGATCTTTACGCGGGAAGTGTCGCTCATAGATGGCATCGAGCTGCGGCTGCAACTCCGCCTTGGTGGTACCTGCCGGCATGAGCATATAGGTGTAGTCGCCCATGGAGAGGTTGTTCCAGTTACCTTCAAGGGCATAGCCATCGATGGTGTTAAGGGCCTCGAGAGTAGCGATAACAGCCGTGCCTTCGTCATCAAGGAAGTTGCCCGCAAGGTGCGTATTCGGCGGCAGATCCTCGATGACGGCTCGAACGCGGAGCGCATGGTCGTGATCGAGCAGGACGGTGCGACCCACAACATCGGTGGTTCCAAAAAGCTTCGTGGCCATCTCCCGATTGAGGACGATGCCCATGGGATCATCGAGAGCACTTGCATCACCGCCGAGATAGGTGAAATCGAAGATCTCGAGGAGCTCCGCATCGGCGAAGCGCACCGTCTCGTAGTAGTGGTCGTTATCAACGGAGAGCAGATACTCCCGGCCTATGGTCCTTGCCACTGCCTCAACGTTTTCAACTTCTGCTTCGAAGAACGGTGCGAAAGCAGAGTAGACGCCATCGGTTTCGTTAATGCCGATATTGGCGGTCGGGGAGAAGTGGCTGCCAACGGTGAAAATGCGGTCCGAGTTGGTAAAAAAGAGGTCGTGGCTGCGTTCGTAGGCGACCAGTAGATTGGCGAAGAGATACACCGCCAACCCGAGCACCAGGCCGAACACATTGATCGAAGCATAGAGTTTGTTCTTCTGCAGCGATCGCCAGGCAATGGTGAGGTAGTTTTTAAACATCAGCCTACCGCCCGCAGATTTTCTGTGACCACGTGGCCATCGAAGAGGTTGATCGTTCGACGGGCGTAGTCCGAATGCGCCGCCGAGTGAGTAACCATCACGATGGTGGTGCCCTCTTCGTTGAGCCCCTGGAGCATCTCCATGACTTCCTGGCCGTGGGTACTGTCGAGGTTACCCGTCGGCTCGTCGGCAAGAATCAGCGCCTGGCCGCCGACCACCGCCCGGGCGACCGCAACCCGCTGCTGCTGACCACCGGAGAGCTGGCTCGGCATGTGTTTCGCCCGGTGGGCGATACCCACCTTGTCCATGATGGACGCCACCCGATCGCGGCGTTCCGAGGCGGAGATGTCATCGTGGTAGAGCAGCGCGAGCTCAATGTTCTCGGCCACGGACAGCTCATCGATCAGATTGAAGGACTGGAAGATGAACCCGATATTGCGCTTCCGCAGGTCGCTGAGGCGCGCCTCCGGGTAGCTGGCTATGTCTTCGTCGCGGAAGAAGTAGTTTCCGCCGGTCGGCGTATCGAGCATGCCGATGATGTTTAAAAGCGTTGACTTACCGCAACCGGAAGGCCCCATGATTGCGACAAACTCGCCGCTGTCGATTTCAACGTTTACAGCATTCAGGGCGACCGTCTCCACTTCAGCAGTACGATACACTTTGGATAGATTGTGCAGTTTCAACATAGCGTCAGTTCTCTCGTGTCTGTTCTCTTGTTAGAAGTCTGTCTTCTTAGAATCAGCGTTCTGTTTGGATCCTGCTCAACCCTCGCTGAGGCTCAGCCGATCCATCTCCCGGAAACTTGAATAGGGGCTTGTGATCACTTCTTCGCCGGCCTCCAACCCCTCGAGGACCTCGATGTAGCGGGAGTTGCGACGTCCGAGCACCACGTTGCGACGCACGGCTTCGGTAGAGTTGTCCGTAACGACAAACATCCAGTTGCCGCCGGTGTCCTGGAAGAAGGCACCGTTAGGAATAAGCAGCGCCTCCGTGGCGTCACCGAGGGTCAGCGTGGCCTGCAGCGTCTGTCCGCGGCGGATGTCTGCCGGCTGCTCGCCATCGAAGGTCAGATCAATCTCAAACTGACCGTCTTTCACCTGCGGATAAATTTTGCTCACGGTAAGCGCGTAGGTATCCCGGCCCCGATCGACCAGGGCGCTCTGGCCCAGATCCACGCGACTCAGGTAGTACTCATCTACCGCGACCCTGAGTTTGAAGTTGTCCGGATCATCGATCTGCCCCAGCCGTCCGCCGCGCTGAATGCTCTGCCCCACTTCCACGTCGAGACCGGAAAGCTTCCCACTCACCGGCGCCCGTACGTTAAGTGCATCAAGATTGCGCCGGGAGAGGGACAGATTGTCTTCCAGCTGGGTCGCAGAGGTTTTCAGAAACTCGAGTTGCGTTTCCTGTAGCCGAGCATCCGTGGCCTGGCTTTCGAGGGTCACGGCGCGGCGATTGCGGAAGTAGTCCAGCTCATCACGGGCATCTTCGAGCTGGCTCTTTGCGGCAACCCCAGCGGTATCAAGGTTCTCGAGGCGCTCCACCTGTCTGCCGAGGCGCGTGATCTGATAGTCGATCTCCACGAGGTTGCGCTTGTGGGCGAGACGATTCTGCTCCAGCTGCAGCTCGATGCTGCGCATGTTGTTGAGCTGCTCGGTCACCATGGCTTCGTTGCGCGTCACATCGAGCTGCAGCGAGGTGTTGTTCAGCACGACGATGAGATCACCGGCCTCAACCATGGCCCCATCGTCCACGAGGCGAGTCTCCACCTGGCCGCCCTCAATCATGTCGAGGTAAACGGTAGAGAGCGGCGTTACCCGCCCACGGATCGGAATGAAGTCTTCGAAAACGCCAGAGGTGACCGGAGAGATCACCAGCCGGCTGTTCTCAATGGTGAGCGTGCGACTGCCGGTCTGCTCGAGGAGCAGATAGCCGAGACCACCCGCAACCAGGAGCACGGTCAGCACACCCAGCACCCGGGCGGCGGGGAAGCGCTGACGCGTAACGGGCCGATCCATGGCGGCGCCGGAAACAGGGTTGCTGACTGGGGTGGGCCCTTCAGAGCGATTCGATTCGACGGCGCGCATGGTGCTTCTGGCTGTTGAGTCACCCCGGAACATTACAAAGGTCGTGCCAGATCGCTATCTGTCTGTTTTTATTGGAGTTTAAGAATCTGAGCTGTGTTACCGATACACCCAAGTGTTCGCATACGAACACTCTGATGTACGATATCGAACACCAGAAACCCGCTGAACCGCTGCATGGACACCGCTGCCATCCTCATTGTCGACGACGACGAGGACATTCTTACCGCTGGAAAGCTGCTGCTGAAGCGCGCCTATCCACTCGTGGAAACGACCAGCGATCCTTCCCGCATTCCCGACCTGATGGCGCAACGGGCCTATCACGCCATCCTGCTCGACATGAACTTCGGTCCCGGCGCCTCCAGCGGCGCCGAAGGATTTCACTGGCTGGAGCGGATCCTCGCCATCGACCCGGACGCAGTGGTCGTACTGATCACTGCACACGGCGGCGTCGAGTTGGCCGTGGAAGCCATGAAACATGGCGCAACGGATTTTGTGGCCAAGCCCTGGCAGAACGAAAAGCTGCTGGCGACGCTTTCCGCCGCCGTCAAGCTCAGGGCCAGCCGCTTCGAAACCGGACGGCTTAAAGATGCCAACCGGGTGCTGACGGAGGCTGCTGCACCCGGCGGTGAGCCTATGCTGGGCAGCTCAGAAGCTCTGGCCGCCGTGCTGAGGACCATCGAGCGCGCTGCACCGACCGATGCCAACGTGCTGCTGCTGGGTGAAAACGGCACCGGCAAAGAGCTCGCCGCGCGAGCCCTGCACGGTCAGTCGCTCCGCAGCGACGGTCCCTTTGTGACCGTTGATCTGGGTGCCGTCACCGAGAGCCTCTTTGAATCGGAGCTTTTCGGGCACGTGAAAGGCGCCTTCACCGACGCCAAGCGGGACAGCATCGGCCGGATTCAGGCCGCTCACGGCGGCACGCTGTTCCTCGACGAGGTCGGCAATCTGCCGCGGCATCTGCAGGCAAAGCTGCTGTCAGCCCTCGAAAGCCGGGAAGTCACGCCGGTGGGCGGCAGCCGCGGCGTAGCGGTGGATGTGCGGGTCATTGCGGCAACCAATGTCCCCCGTGAGGACCTTGCCCAGGAAGAGCGCTTTCGCCAGGACCTGCTGTTCCGTCTGAATACCGTAGAAATCACCTTGCCGCCCCTGCGCGCGCGACGCGCCGACATACCGGAGCTTGCCGAACACTACGCGGCCCTTTACGCCAGAAAATACAATCGGCCCGCGCTAGGTTTTCCCGAAGCCGTCATGAATGCGCTCTGTACTTACGACTGGCCCGGCAACGTTCGCGCCCTGCGTCACGCTGTCGAGCGCGCTGTGATCCTCGCCGAGGGGGAGGCCTTTGCGCTCAGAGACTTCCCCCTGAACGACGGGTACCCGACGGAGTCCGCAGCCACCAGCAGTGCTGAAGCGGATTTCGAGGAGCTCAATCTGGAAAACATCGAGCGACATGCCATTCAACGGGCACTCACTCGAAATCGCTACAACATCTCTCACGCCGCCCGGGATCTCGGCTTGACCCGCGCGGCCCTCTACCGACGCATGGAAAAGCATGGGCTTTAGCGGGTTCGCGCTGCGCCTGGCGCTCCGGCTGACCGCACTGTTGCTGGCGGTCGCCCTCACAGCCGCTCTGGCCATTGCCAGCGCCTACCCGACGGCGGCATTTCTCACGCTGCTGCTGTGCATTCTGCTGACCTTTGAGCTGATCCGCTTTGTCTCCCGGACCAACCAGGAACTCGCCCGCTTCTTCGACGCTGCGCGTTATGCCGACTACGGTCAGCGCTTCGAGCTCGGCGAACTTGGCTCGGGATTCCGCGAACTCGGTGAGACCTTCACAGAGATACTCAATCGCTTCAGCGCAAGCCGCGGCGAGCAGGAAGCCAACGGCCGTCGGCTGAAGGCACTTCTTGAACACGTGCCAGTGCCGCTCATCTCGCTGTACAGCGATGGTCGCGTGCAGCTCTGGAACAATGCCGCCCGACGGTTTTTTGCCGCGCACAAAGTTGCCCGCCTTGAGGACCTGGCCAACTGGGGTGATGCGCTGCCGGAACGACTCACGAGCCTCGAGCCGGGAGAACGGGCCCTGGTGCCAATTCAGCTCGATGGCATGGCGCAGACCATTACGCTGTCCGCGAGCGCCATTGTCACCAGCGGCACTACGGAAAAGCTTGCGAGCCTGCAGAACATCCAGACGGAGCTCGACGGCATGCAGCTTGCCGCCTGGGAAGACCTGGTGCGTGTGCTCACCCACGAGATCATGAATTCGTTGACGCCGGTATCGTCCCTGGCCCGCACCGCCGCAGACCTTGTGACGGATGTGCGCAACAGGCTGGCCGACGAACCCGCCCTGGTCCGGGAGCTCGACGATGTTCAGGATGCCGTGGCAACGCTGGCCCGTCGGGCTGATGGGCTGACCGCCTTTGTCGGCGGCTACCGGCAGCTTCTTGGGGTACCGCAGCCGGAACGGAGCCGCTTCGAGGTAGCGGAACTGTTCGACGACGTCGCCCGCATCACCGGCTCTGACTGGGCAGACGTGGCACTGACGAAATCAGTGACGCCGACGGGTCTGGAGATTGTTGCCGACCGCCGGATGCTCGAGCAGGTGCTGATCAATCTGCTGCAGAATGCCAGACAGGCCATGGCACAGAATGGCGGTACGCAGCTGACGCTGACCGCCCGGCTGAACGCCCGGGGTCGTGTGTCCATGGAGATCTGCGACGAGGGCCCAGGCATCAGCGAAGCCGTTGCCGCGCGCATGTTCGTGCCCTTCTATACCACTCGCAAGGAAGGTACCGGGGTTGGTCTCGCACTCAGCCGGCAGATCGTTAACGCCCACGGCGGCAACATCAGCCACAGTACGCCGCCATCCGGCGGCGCCTGCTTTACCATCGTGATCTGAACCAGGAGCCGCAGCATGGCAGAGCGCACAGGGAGCACCTCCTATACAGCGACGGAAGGCGCCAAGATGATGTATCTCATCTGCCGGCGACCGGCGGTTTCCAGAGAAGCCCTCAGCATGCACTGGTTTGCCCATCACATGCCGCAGGTCATCGAGCGGCAGCGCCTGCAGGCGAGCGCCGGGCGCCTCGCCGCAAGCCGCTACATCGCAACGCTCTATGACCGGGATGAAAGCGGGCGGAGTCACTGGGACGGTGTGGCGCAACTGTGGTTTCCGGAACCCTTACCCA
The DNA here is from genome assembly GCA_039180365.1 of Pseudomonadota bacterium. Lineage (GTDB taxonomy): Bacteria > Pseudomonadota > Gammaproteobacteria > Pseudomonadales > Azotimanducaceae > SZUA-309. The sequence goes on along the minus strand of JBCDDI010000009.1, from coordinate 3,103 downwards.
TACCCCGGGAAGCGCACGGGACAAAGCCCACGGATTCCTTCCAGGAGCGGGCAGAGCCCTACCTGCCCTGGGCCACGCGCGAGTTTGTTGGCCTTGATGGCGACCTCGCTGCCGAGCCGCTGACCCTGAACGCACCCTATCCGACAACACGTTCAGGCTTTCACAAGATCACCTTTCTCGTTGTCGCAAAGGAAGACACCGACTATGTGCGCTTCTTCAGTCACTGGCGGGACATCCACATCGACAACGTCATTGAAACCATGGCCCGCACTGAGGGCTTTCGCTACGTCGTGAGCCAGAGCCTCGAACCGGAGGCAGCGCCCTATGCTGGGATGGCCGAGCTCTACTTCCAGGATCAAGCGGGCGCTGATGCGTTCCTGGACAGACTGCCGGAGGATGGCATCAGCCAATGGATCGATCGGCTCGAAATCAGAACCAGCAACACGGAGATGATCGGCATTCCCTGAGCTGACCGCTCTGAGCCTGATGGTGTTTCACGACAACGCCGCGTAGAGTCGTCTTGCGAGCTTACTGCGGCGTTCATCCGCACGCTCTCGATCGCGAAACAGGAATGCTGTAGGGGGGGCCGTGTCGCGTCCAGGATTGCTTTCTCTCACCGCCTTGTTACTGCTCGCCGCCTGCACCCAGGAAGCGAATGACAGCGCGGCAGCCGGGCCGAGCACGACCGTCACAGAAGCTTCGATGCCGGACACGCCGCCGGCACCGGGGACCGGCGAGCTGACGCCCCTCAACATGGAACAGTGGGCCCGCAGCTGCGCGCTCTGTCACGTTCGCGGCGAGGGCGGAGCACCGGTACTGGGTGATGCCGCTGCCTGGGCACCCCGCCTTGCGCAAGGGGAAGAGATGCTCCTCAATCACACCGTGGAGGGTCTGAACAACATGCCACCGCTCGGCTATTGCATGGATTGCGAGTCCGGAGATTTCGTTGCCCTCATTCGCTTTATGGGAGGCAGCCGATGATCAACCGCCGCCAGTTCCTCGCCGCCAGCAGCCTGGCCGCCTTCTACGGTAGCGGTAGTCCGGCCTTCGGGCAGAGCGGCAGCCTTCCCTGGCGCAACTGGTCCGGCGGTCTCCGGGCGGATCCGGCAGGGCGCATCGCACCGGCTTCGGAAGCAGAGTTGGCAGCCGCCTTGCGCAGCACAAACGGCTCCCTGCGCCCGGTAGGGTCAGGCCATTCGTTCTCACCGCTGGTTCCCACTGATGGACATCTCGTCATCCTCGACCGCCTCGGCGGACTGCGCGATCACGACAACGACGCGTTCACGGCAACCTTCGGCGCAGGCACAAGACTGTCTGAGGTCGGTCGGGCGCTCTTTGAGATCGGTCAGGCACCGCTGAACCTGCCAGACATCGATCGGCAGACCCTCGCTGGGGCTATTTCCACGGGTACGCACGGCACAGGCCTGACGCTGCATTCGCTGTCCGGGGACGTAACCGCGCTACGACTGATGACCGTGGACGGCAGCGTCTTAGAGATCACTGAAGCCAGCGATGCGGACCTTTTCAAGGCAGCCTGTGTCAGCGTCGGCGCCCTGGGAATCTTCACAGAGATCACGCTGAAAACCCGCGCGCCTTATCGCCTGAAAGCCATCAACCGGGCGCAGCGCACGGAAGACGCCCTGGCGGAATTCGAGGCTCGCGCCGAACAGCACCGCCACTTCGAGCTCTTCCCCCTAACCCACTCAGATTTCTCCCTGGTTCTATCGATCGACGAGACTGAGGAACCGGTAAACAACCCGCCGCTCTCACCGGAAGAGGAAGCTGCCTTCGGCGAGGCCATGCGCAGCTGGATGGCGATCCCACCGGCGGAACGCCGGCCGCTCATCAATGGACTTGCGGAACAGATTGCGCCGTCTGAAAGCATTGATGCCGCACACCGCATCCTCTCGAACGTGCGCAGCAACCGCTTTAACGAAATGGAATACGCCGTACCGAGAGAGGTTGGCGCCCAGTGTCTGCGCGAGGTGCTCGACACCATTGCTCGTGAGGAAATCGATGTCGTATTTCCCCTCGAGTACCGCTATGTGCGCGGCGACGATCTCTGGCTCTCCATGGACGAAGGCGGCGATCGGGCGGCCATCTCCGTGCATCGTACGGCCATGGAGGACTATCGGCCGCTGTTCGATGCCGTGGAGCCCATCTTCTGGAAATACGGCGGTCGGCCGCACTGGGGCAAGATCCACAGCCTTGGCTACGCCGAACTGAAGGCCCTCTACCCCCGCTTCGACGACTTCTGCGACCTGCGCCGATCCCTGGACCCGGACGGTCGCCTGCTGAACGATCACCTGCGCCGCCTGTTCAATGCCTGAGTTACCGCCGGATCCTGCGCCGGGCACCACCACGGGCAGCATCAAGGATTACGCGCCATGAAACGTCGCACCCTGCTTCTTGGAACGGGAACCCTGGCTGCCGGGGTCGCCGGCACGCTGCTCTGGAAGCCTTCTGACAACGGCGCCCCACACAACGACTACTTCAGCACCCTGAACCAGTTACTCAAGGACGCAGGACCGGGCCGTCCGAGTCTGATCGTCGATCGGGCACGGATGAACCACAACATCGATCAGCTGGTCAGCTCCGTAGGGCCGGACAAAACCTATCGGGTGGTGGTGAAGTCCCTGCCCTCCATCGAATTGCTTCGCCATGTCACTGAGCGGGCCAACACTCAGGCCCTCATGGTGTTCCACCAGCCAGTTCTGAATCTCATCGCCGAGTCCTTTCCACAAAGTGATGTGCTGCTCGGCAAACCCATGCCCGTGCAGGCGGCGCGCACCTTCTATGAGCAGCATACGAAGTTCCTGCAGCGGGCCAGCCCGGTGAGCACGAATGATGCAATCACGGCGGCCGGGGCCTTCGACCCAGCCGCGCAGCTGCAGTGGCTCATCGACTCACCGGCGCGCCTCGCCGAGTACCAGGCCCTGGCTCAGGCGCTTGGCATACACATGCGCATCAATGTAGAGATCGACGTCGGCCTGCACCGCGGGGGTCTCGAAGATCCCGCCGTGCTGACAGCCATGCTCGCGACTATCGCCGATAACCCCGAACACCTCAGCTTCGCCGGTCTCATGGGCTACGAACCGCACCT
>JBCDDI010000008.1:0-21663 GCA_039180365.1 Pseudomonadota bacterium | reverse complement strand
GCCGACGGCGGTAAACTCGACCTGGGTGAGAAGCCCTTCGTTCGCCTGTGCTGGGGCCTGTATCTGTTCACCCCGAGCCGGGTGGGACTTTCTATCATTGCCGGTCCACGGAGCGGTGAAGGTGGCCGCGACTGGACGGTGGAAGGGCTCGCGACCATTGCGCAACTGAAAAGCCTGGAAAGCGAAGATCGTGAGCTGGCCTTCAGCGCCTGGAAGCGGGTGCTTGAGGAGAAGGAGTCTCTCGATGAAGAAACTCATCGGGGTATCTGGCAGGCAGTGCGCGAACGGCACAAAGGCCTCCTGCGCACGCCCTTCGGTGTGCTGGTGGGCAGTGCGGCGCTGGTCCGGCAGGTGCTGACAACACCCGGGGACTTCTCAGTGGCGGGCTACGACGAGCGGCTGTCGCGCTGTGTCGGCGCCAACTACCTTGGCATGGATCCGCCGCTCCATGACGAGAAAGCCACGGCGGCGAACTACTGTTTCAACCAGATCTCCCGGGAAGAAGCGTTTTCTGCCACCTTCGAGCGGGCGGCTGCGCTCCTCGATGGCTTAAGCAAGGTGGGCGGGCAGGCGACTATCCCCATGCTGAAGTACGTGGATCTCACCCTTGCGGAGGTTTCCAAACACTTCTTTGGGGTGCCGGACCAGACGACGCTCCTGGAAGTGGGCCAGGGCAAAGAACGAAAAACCGATGCGGCCATCGAGGCCGGCGGCGAGGCGCCTGCTGTGGTAATTGAGGTTGAGGTGGACGGCGAGAAGGTTTCGAAGGTGGTGCCGGCGCCAAGCTCCCACTGTCCACACCACGTCATCTCCTCCTCTCGTTTTGTTTTCCAGCCGCGGCCGAGTGACCCGGTGGACGCCACGGCCACCGCAGAAGGGCGACGACTTCGCGCCGCCATGGACAGTTTTCTTGCCGCCCTGCCGAAGCAACCGGGCCGCTGGGGACGACCGCACCTGGAGAAGCTGTATAAGGCCCTGAAGGCGGAAGGCCTCGAGGCGGACTTTTCGGCGGTGTTGCTTGGGGCCCTGCTTGGCTACATGCCAACGGTACAGGGCAACTTCCTCTTTTCCACTCGGGACTGGCTGCGCAGTCGGGACTTCTGGCGGGTACAGAATGAGTATCTGGCCTGCCGCCGTCGGGGGCTTGCCCCTGAGCAGGCAGCCTTCGAAGCCATCGCGCCCTGGCTGGAAGAGACCATCGCCAGACGCCCGATCCCCGCCATGATTCATCGGCGGGCAACCCGGGATCTCACCTTGGGCGATCTGGAACTACGCGAAGGCGAAATGCTCGTGGTGGGCCTTGTCAGCGCAGCGGCGGAGAGCGACTTTACGGATGTGTCGCCGGCCTTCGGCGGCAACTACGAGGATGATCCCAAGGCCACGCACGCGTGCCCCGGTCAGAAACTGGGTATGGGGACGCTCCTTGGCATGATCGCCGCGCTCTTTGAACTCAAAGGGACGCTGCGCCGTGCGCCCTCGACCTCGGCGTTACTCTACGACCCTCCCTGAGCCGCTCTGCCCTGCGCTGGTCCGCCTTGCGCGTACTGCGAGCTAAGGGTTCTGGATGCGTAGCTCCAGGCGCTGAGTTTCAGCCGCATGCCAGTACATGCCCATGCGGCTGAAGGCGTCGCGGCAGCCATCCAGACGTTCTGCGGCAGCCTCCGCTTTGCCGATTGAAAGCAGCTGTGTGGCTTCCTTCATGTCGATGAGCCGGTGTTCCCGTTCTGATTGGCGCAGATCCGCAGAGGCCCGGGCCCGACTGAAGCAGCGTTCTGCGGACCCGGCAGCGTGGGCACCTTCCGGCACAGCCGCCAGCGCACAGTAGGCGACGGATTCGCCGAGCCGCTCGAGTTTGCGTGCGCGACGTAGAACCCAGACCGCGGCGCGGCGGGCCTCCTGATAGCGGCCGAGATCAACCAGAATTTCACAGAGCCAGCTGAAGTGCAGGGACGTCCAGATAGTTTCGTGGGTGGTTTCCACCCAGTTCATGGCTCGGAGCATCGGTTCCAGATCCCGCTCCGGGTCCAGCCGCCAGGAGGCATAGCCGGCCAGGGCCGCGCCCATGGCAGAAATGTAGCGGCTGCCGGTGCGGTCTCCAATTTCCATGTTTTCCAGGGCACTGGCGAGCCCTTCCTCCCAACGCCCCTGCCAGAGGTACACGGCCGTGCGCATGGACGTAATAGAACCCTGCACGGGGTGGACAATTTCGCGGGTGAGCTCTCTGGCTTCCTCGAGACATTCGAAGGCTTCATCGAAGCGCCCCATGTCGCCAAACACCATGCTCTTTGCAGCCTGGGAATAGGCGTAAGCCGTCGCCACATTGCGATGATTGAGGAACGGCGCCTGGGAGGCCATGGCGCTGTCGAGGGCCTCGAGGGCTGAACCATAGTCGCAGGCATTGGCGCGCACCTGTCCCCAGGTGGAAAGAATCTGCTGCTCATGAGCGGGCGTTACGACGCCGACCGCAAGCTCCCGGGCCCGATCAATGTGTTGCATCGCCGCCGGTGCTTCGCCCAGGGCGTAATTCACGTAGGCGAGCCAGTACTCGGCGTCGATGCGATTCGGTAGGTCCTCCCGGGCCTCCGCAAGCTCGATGGCGCGACGATAAATCTCACACTGGGCGGGTTCGGCGTCGAACAGGCAGGCCATGGCCAGCCGCTTGGTGATGGCCATCCAGCGGTCGTAAACCGCATCTGTGCCCAGTTGATTCAGTGCGTTCAGTGCAGCCTGAAACTGCAATCGGGCCCGATCCATGGCGCTGGCCGCAAGGGCCTTGTCGGCCGCGGCCTCTGCATAGTCGGCGGCGCGGTCGTGCTCGTTGGTTTCGCCGTAGTGGTAGGCGAGGGCTTCAAACACCGGTTCTCGTTCTCCCTCGGCGAAGCGGTCTTCGATCACTTCCGCCACCATCCGGTGCAGGGCCTGACGTTCCTGCCGGCTGAAGCCATCTAAAACCACATCCCGGGTGATCCCATGTTTAAAGCGCAGCGAACCTTCCGCGTCGAGGGGAAAGACCAGGTCGAGTTCCGCCAGCTGTTCAATGGCGCCTTCCATCTGCCGAACGTCGATGACGCTGCCGAGGAGCCACCCAGGCACCACGTTGCCGAGGACCGCGAGCGTACGCAGCAGCGAGAGCTGCGCGCCGGTCAGCTGGGCTACCCGGGAGGCGATGAGCATGTTCAGATTGTTCGGGATCTGTGCCGAGTGCCAGCGTTCGTGGAGCGCCGGCGTGGTGACGCCCCGTTCCACGGCGTGACAAAGCTCCTCGATAAAGAGGGGATTTCCGCCGGAGGCGCGCCTGACCTGCTCGATCTGCACCCGGTCCGCGCTGGGGACCAGGCTTTCAATAAGCGACATGCTGTGCGAAGCATCGAGGGGTTGCAGGTCGATGACTTCGGAGGACTGGCTGGCCGGAATCGGTTCCCGGGAGCAGCGAATCAGCAGCAGACCAATCTGCCCAAGCTCAGGGGTGCTGCGCAGGGTCGAGCGAGTGGAATCGTCCGCCCATTGCCAGTCGTCGATGAAGACGATGAGCGGGCGCTGCATGGCGATCGCCTGGGCGATGTTGGCGACGGTTGTGAGGATGGCTGTCTCTTCCGGCCGCGGTGTTTGTGACGGGGAGAGCATGGCGGCAATCACCGCCGCCTCGCCCGCAAGATGCGGTGCAATCCGGGTGAGCCGGTTCTCGATCGTTTCCTGGAGGTTGTCGCCGGCTTCGTGCAGTGCCTGGGGAAGATCCAGCAGCTGGCGGACCATCTGCAGCACCGGCTGCAGGGGTTCGGCGTTCAGGTAGCTTTCGCAGTAGCTGCGCAGGACCAGGCAATCGTTGCCTTCTAGCTCCCGGAAGAATTCTTCGACCAGCCGGGTTTTGCCGAGCCCGGAGGCGGAGACGATGGATACGGATCGCGCTTCTCCATCTTCGCAGGCTTTGAAAACCTGCCGCAGGAGACTGAGCTCCCGTTCGCGGCCGACCATTGGCGTCGGCTTGCCGACCGTCCGGGCCTCAAAGCGCGTGCCGATGCCGGTGCGGCCGGTAACAGGGTAGACAACCAGCGGCTCATCGATACCCTCGAAGCGAAACTCGCGCACGGGCCCGGTTTCGAAGAAGGCCCGCTCCTGGCCGAGGCTCACTTCGGTCACCAGGATTTCGTCCGCTGCGGCGGCGTCAGACAGGCGCGAGGCCAGATTTGCCGCGTCGCCGACCAGCACAAAACGGCCCAGGATCTGATCACCTTCCACGGCGAGAACCAGGCCCGAATGGATGCCTGAATGCATTGTGAGTCGGGAGAAGCCAGGCAGGGGCGAGTGGAAGGCGATGTTGCGCACGGCGGCGTGCAGCTCGAGCGCAGCTTCCGTGGCCCGGCGGCTCTCGTCTTCTCTAGCTTCCATGCCGAACACGGCAAACACGCCGTCACCGCGAACCTGGAGAATCGTGCCCCCATGACGGTGAATGATCTGCTCGAAGGTGCGGTTCAGCTGTTCGAGGAGCTCGGCGAATTCCTCCGGATCTACCGATGAGGCCAGCGCCGTGGAATCGCTGAGGTCAGAAAACAGAGCGGTCAGGTGTCGCCGTTCGGCCCGCCTTCCCTGGGGTTCCTTGCCGCTCATGCTTTCCTAGTGTTGTTTGCGTCAGTCGGCCGGTAAGTAAAACAAAATGGTGCCGGAGACGGAATGCTCGGGAAGCGGGTCCTCGTAGGTTGACGTTTTTTGCGATGGAACTGGCGGGGATGGGGTAAAAGCGCACATGCAGCGGCCGGTCGCCTGGGCCATGATGATCACCTCGCCAGAGGGGAAGGAGCCGCTCCGTGAGTAAAGACGTCATCGTTCTCGCCGTCCATGGTATGGGCGACACACCGCAGAATTTCGCCGACGATCTCGAGGAAGGTCTCGAAGACCGCGTTGGTCGCGATTACTGGCCGCGGGTGTATTTCGACAGCATCTATTACCAGGACGTGCTGCAGAGTAACCAGCAGCGGGTCATGAAGGCCATGCGTAAGGTTGAGCTCGACAGCATCCGCCTGCGGAAATTTCTGCTCTACGGATTCTCTGATGCGGCCGGTCTTGAGCACCGGGCCGCGAGTCCGAACAGTCCCTATGAGCAGGTGCAGCAGAAGATTCGCGGCGCCCTGAAACGCGCCTATGACTTTATCGGCGGCCCGCGTCCGGTGGTACTCGTGGCTCAGAGTCTCGGCTGCCAGGTCATGTCGAATTACCTCTGGGATGCCCAGAAGCCAACGGCCAGCCGCGGTGTCTGGAAGTCGCCGTCGACCCAGCGCGGGAGCGAACTGGATGGGTTTCTGCGCCTGAAGCCCCTTAAGTACTTCTACACAACCGGGTGCAATATCCCCATCTTCCTGGCCGGCTTTTCCGAGGAACAGATCAAGGCCGTGGTATCAGCCGGTAAAGGCTATTCCTTTCAGTGGAAGAACTACTACGACGAGGACGACGTGCTCGGCTGGCCGCTGAAACCCTTGAGCAGTTCTTATCGCAGCGCTGTCTATCGCGACTATGAGATCAATGCGGAAGGTGGCCTGCTCGGCTATATCACCCATGGCTGGAATCCCTTGAGTCACACGCGCTACTGGGTCGATAAAGACGTGCAGAAACCCCTCGCAAGGGACATCCGCGGCCTCCTGGACTGACACGCGGACTTGCCCCTGTCAGTCACGTCTTGGAGGCACCTTAGCTTTTACGCTCGGCCGTTGTGGCGCCGTAGCGGCGATCGGTCACTTCGTTCTTAAGCAACTCGAGCTCTTCGGCGAGGGCTGCTCGACCGGCGGCTGCCTCCGGATCTGTCGGATAGTAGGCGAGCTCGGACGCTTCACCGGCGACCCGGGTGCCGAGGAGCACCCGGGGTTCGGCATAGTCATAGGGCCTCGCGCGGTGCAGGATGGCCCGGTTGTCCCAGACGAGGGTGTCTCCCGGCTGCCAGTGGTGTGTATAAACCCTTGCCGGATCCGCAACGACAAAGGCCATAAGCGTGCTCAGCAGCTCGCGGCTTTCTGCGCGGGACAGTCCGGGAATACCGAAGGCGTGGCGCCCAATAAACAGATTCGGAACGCCTGTTTCCGGATGCACCTTTACCAGAGGTCGCAGATAGGCTTCACCATGATAGATCCCGCCATCGTCCGCGGGCGGGAAGTCGCCAACGTCGTTCGCCTGGGAGAACTGGGTGGAATGGTAGGCGGACAGGTTCTGGATTTTGTCCCGGGTGGCGGTGTCCAGGGCGGCGTAGGCGGCGCGCGCGTCGGCCAGCTCCGTTTCTCCACCCTGCTCCGGCACCGTCACCGCTGAGAGCATGGCGCACTTCGAGCTGTGAGGTTTGTAGGTTGAATCCGTATGCCAGGCCTCGTTGCCGACGTTGGTGCGCATGAGCTGTGTGTCGAGATCATAGACCCGGCCGTATTCACCTTCCGCAAGGCGCTTCTGATTGGCCATGGGCGCACCGCCGAATTCGAGCTCGCCGAAACGTTCTCCGAAAGCGACATTTTCCTCTTCGGTCAGGAATTGATCCGGGAACAGCAGGAAGCCGTACTCAAGAAACGAAGCATAAAGGCGATCGAAGTCTTCGTCAGTGATGTGCTTGAGACGTATCCCGGTGACCCGGGCGCCGAAGGTTTTGTCTGCGATCGGTTCGAGCCTGATATCGGCCATGGTTTTCCCCCGTGTCTCCGTTTGCCCTTGCTCCGCTCACATGGCGGTCATGAAGCGCCCGAGCATCTGGATGTAGCCGTTCGGATCCGGATGTTTTGCCCAGACCGCCTGCCACTCGTCGCTGGCGATCACCTTGGGAAACTCTTCGTCCCGGACTGCTTTGCTCTCCCAGCGGATAATCCAGGTCACGTTGGCCCGGCCGATCTCCGGATCATCCGGATTGCTGCCAAGCACCTCCGGTGCAATACCTTCGTCGATCCAGAAGCCAACCAGATCGAGCTTGTCCTTGAGCACCGGTACCGCTTCATCGGCCCAGGTTTTGTAGGCGTCGAAGAGTTCCGGTCGATAGTGATAGTCGCGAATCTCGAAGATCATGCGGTGCTCCCCCTGAATTACCCCTTCGCTCTATTCTGAACAGCCCGTGCGCTTCTGGCCAGCCGCTCCCTGGCGGCATTTTCAGACTCAGGGCTGACTGAGTGTTTCGAAGTAGCGGGCGGCGGCGTCGGAGTCGCGACCTTCGTCGCGGGGCTCCTGGGCTCTGATCGGCAGCGTGCCCCTGTTTGTCAGAGCGGCTTCCATGAGGTCCAGGCGATCGCTCATGAGCTCCGCCAGAACCTGTGTGTTTGCCGCGTTGGTGCCGCGCTCCGAATAGGCCTCCCGGGAATAGCGGGTGTCGAACCGGAACTCCTCTCCCAGCTCCTGCCCGAGGCGATACTCGAGAGCATCCGCACGCCGCAGCAGGGCTTCCATCTCGTTCCGGGAAGCGGCGTTCTGGGAGAGCGCACTCTGATCGAAAGCACCGCCGCCTGAGTTGCTGTTGGGGACGGCACCACCGAGCGCACCGGGCTGGCTGCCACCGGGCGGCGAAGCGCTGCCGTTCCCGCCGGTCATTTCTGCGAGCTGCGCGCGCAGCTCGCGAACTTCTGCAAGCGTCGAGTTTTCGCTGCTCTGACCGTCGCTCGAAGCGAGCATCCGCCGGGCCTGCGCGAGGCGGCCGGCGAGACGCTCCAGGGCTCGTTCAACGGCAGCTTCGTTGCCAATGGCGTAGAGCGGTCGACCGAATTCGAAGGCGTCCGCGCTGGCAGCCAGTCGCTCGTCGAGGCGCTCCTCCGCAAGTTCCCGATTGGCCTCTGCCAGCACCGCGGCCGTGTCGCCGTCCTCCATGGCACGCCCGAGTGCTCCGAGTTCCCGGGTCAGGTCGTTCAGGTCGTCCTGCATGCGTCGCTTGCGGTCGGCGTAAGCTTCCATCGCGTAGTCGTCGAAGCGGCGCTCGATGCCGTCGCGGGCTTCCAGGGCATCGTCCTGAACCTCGTCGAGTCGATCCATGATGTTGCGCTGATCGGCTAGCAGGTTCTGCACCGAACGCTCGCTGCGGGCCAGGCGTTCATTCAGGTTGCCAACAGCTTCATCGCGGAGTTGTTCGGAGGCACGACGAATGGCCTCCGTGGCGGCCCGGCTGGCGGCCGGATCGCTCTGCTCGCGCGCCAGGGATTCGCTGATGGATTGCCGGGCACGGTTCAGCTCAGAGATGGCGTTGTCCAGGGCTTCACTGCTGCTTGAAGCGCCACCACTGCCCTGACTCTGTCGGGACAGGCTTTGCTGCTGTGCCTGGCGCTGGCGCCGCTCCAGTTCTTCCTGCAGTCGCTCCAGCTCGCGCTGCAGGCGCTCCTGCTGCCAGCGGCTCGCCAGTGACTCCTCGCCGAGGCTCTGCTGCCGGGCAAGGGCTTCCTGCCGGTCAGCAAGTTCTTTAAGTTGCTGCCACTCTTCGCTCTCTGGTTCTGGAGCGTTGCCACCGGTGGGATTCTGCGGCGTCTCATAGCGATTCCGCTCCTGATCCATTTCGAGATCCATGAGCTCCGAGAGGGAGCGGCCCGTGGTGCCGCGCATGTCCGAGGAGCCCATGGATACGTCCACGTCGTTCACGGTCGCCTGAGCGGCGAGGAGATGCTGGAGGGCCTGCTGGGCGGGGGCGATTGCGGCTTCCAGCGCCTGCGCTTCGAGTTCCTCGGCGGCGGGGATCATATCCTCCGTGGCGCTGGTGAGCTCGCGGCTGAAGGTATCGATCTCTTCATCCACGGTCAGGCGCCGGGCCGCGGCACGCTCGATCAGGGTGGTCACCTGATCAGCGAGGGTTCGTTGCAGCAGTGCGAGCACTTCTGCCTGATCCTCGTCACCGGGCTCTCCCTCGCCTCGGGAGAGACGATTGCGCAGGTTCCAGGTGGCGGTAACGATCTCCCGCTGTCGCTGCACCAGTTCATCGGCGCCGCCGCCACCCTGACCGCCCTGGCCGGCCATGGTTTGCGATTCCCGGTAGCTGCGATCAAAGGGTCGAACGTCGATGAAGTAGAGCGACGTGCGCGCCTCCTGAGCATGATCCTGGGCCTGGGCGTAGAAGCTGATCAGATCGCCGGCCCGCAGGGGCCTTGCCGGAGCGTCTGGCAATGGCGCCATCACGCGCAGCGTTTCCAGCTCCAGCGTGTGCTCGCTTGTCGTATCAGTAGGTTTAAAGCCAGTAGGTTGAGAGCCAGCAGGTTGACTGCTCGCGGCGTCCGCCGTCTCCGCCGCATCCGGAGCAGCGCCCGGCAGCGACAGTTCGGCGCTTTCCCAGGGGCCGCCGTTAATGGCGTAGTGCAGGGTCAGGGAGCGAACGCCGAAGTCGTCGCTTGCCGCAAAGCGCAGGGTACGCTCCTCGATGGCCGTTGCCTGTACGTCGTGCCCGGGCCAGCTGAAGGCGAGTTCCGGCGGCTGATCGGCGACGACGTCGATGAAGTAGCTGTCGCTGATTCTTGCGAGGGTGCCTTCGTGTCGCACCGCCAGGTGCCAGTTGCCTGCTTCGACGACTTCAAAAGCACCGCGGGCGAAGCGTCCTTCTGCCTCCGCATCGAGGACTTCGCCGTTAACCACGATCAGCGCCTCAGAAAGCGGTGCATCCGTTGTGGCGGTGATACCGATTCGCGTGCCCGCAAGGGCGGCAATGTCGCCTTCGCGACGTTCTCTCGCAGGGAGTTCCGTCCAGTCCGGGTAGCGATACTCGAGCACCAGGTCGGTGACTTTCGGCAGATCGGCAACGCGGATGACGTGGCGCTCGGAGCTGATGCCTGCCGCACCGGCGTAGTAGCTGACGGCTTCGTTTACCCCGACAAAAACGAAACCGTAGCGGCCGTCACCAAGGCGGGCCATGGGGGCTGTTTCCCAACCACTGATGCCATCGAATTCGGCGTGCAGCGCCATGGCTGACGGTGCGAAACCGCTCGCCGTGGCTTCAATGACAAGATCTGAACCTCGGGGAATGACCGTATCGCCGGGGGTCACGACGATGCGCGGTGCAGCGGCGGTGAAAAGCTCTCCGGTCCAGAGCCGCAGGGCGGCAAGCTGGAGCGGCGATGGGCTGCCCGGGCCCGCGCCCAGAAGCCAGAGGAAGGCGACAGCCGCGATCGCCGCGACGGCGGCCGGCAGGTAGAGCTGGCGCGCTGGTAGCGTCCTCCGCGGTGGGCTTTGCTCCGCAACCCTGGAAACGTCCCGGGCGAGGAGCGTGAGCATGGGCGAGGCATCACCGCGTTCGTCGGCATCAAACCAGGTTCGCAGGCGCCCGGCGAAGGCCGGAACCAGCGCTTCCAGGGTGTCGGCGCTGCGCCGGCGGTTGAAGACAAAGCGGACCAGCCCGATGAGGGCAACGGCCAGGGCGCTGTAAAGCGCAAGGCGGGCACTCACCACCCAGCCTCCCGCGGGCACAAGTGTGACAAGGGCGTAAGCGATCGTGCCGGTCAGCACAACCAGGGCAATCCCGATTGCCGCTGCCCCGCGGGCAACGAGACGTGCTTTCAGGCGTGCGCTGGTTCTATCCAGATAGTCGCGCAGCATCATGATGCCTCTGCGCCCGCGCCGCGGGTCTCTCGAGCTCGCCCCGGGAAGAGGTTGGCGTAGAGAGGCTCGAGGAAAACAAGAATCGCCAGGAGTAAAAGCAGCCAGGGGGCGAGGGGCAGGAGCCTCTCAGTTTCATTAGTTTCCGCAGCAGAAACTGGCGCTCGTGCTTGCAGGTCCTCGGCTTCGCGCGCGCCTGCTGCCGCGCTCCGCTGCCACTCGCTCAGAAGCTCAGCGGCAACGGGATCCAGCCTGGATTCGCTTAAGGGCGCGTTAACGGCAAGCCTGCGGCTGCGGGCAGGGGTTCTCAGCTGGTAGATCCCGGGTTCGGCCAGACTGATAGTGGGTCGACCGACGGTATCGACGAGGCCCAGGACCCGCTCACCGGCGTCGCTGAAAAGCTGCACAGACTGGGCGGGGATCGCAAAGGGTTCTCCGGCAATCGCTGAGGTCGGCAGAATGTCTTCGGCCAGATAACCAAGGACGTTGGCCAGCAGATCGACGAAGGCCGGGCGTACAACGAGCGTCGACCAGGCTGGATCGAGTGCCGTACCCAGCAGCAGCAACCTTCCGGCGCCGATGCGATGTTCCGTTAACAGCGGCGTTCCATCATCCAGCGCAAGGATTACCTCGCCGCCGGTGCCCGCGTCGCTGCTTAAAGCCTGGAAGAAAGTGAGCGACGGCCAGCTCGCATAGCCGGCGAGGGCGGGGTGGCTGCGATCGATGGCTGTGGCGCCCCTGGCCGTCTGCTGGAAGCGATCGGCGGCGAGCGGTGCGTCCAGCAGCGGCAGGCTGCCCCGTGACCGCGTTTGTCCGTCAACGGTCATGAACACTTTCCCGCCGTTTGCGAGATAGCGCTGCAGGCGGCGCTCCTGCTCGCTGGTTAATGCCCCGCTGCCGAGGACGATGACCAGGGCCGCATCGCCGCTGGGAAGGGCTTCCAGCAGGGTCGGCTCGAAGCGCGGCGCGCCCGCCTGGATACCGGCGCGCAGATACGCCCAGGCGCGCTCATCGGTGGTCAGCACTGGCAGGGTGACCGCATCAGTTGCCTGGGAGACCAGCCGACGGACGTTATCGCCGCCAAGCACATCCTCCGTTTCCAGGGTGGCTGTCCAACTGTGGCCACGGCTCCGTCGCTGCTTAGCCGCGTCGTTTCGCGGCAAAGCAAAAACCGCCGCCGCCGTGCCGTTCGCCGCGAGCGCCAGGCTTTCGCGGCCGACGGGAATGCCATCTTCTTCGAGACGTACGGATACTTCTGCACCCGACGCCTGGAAAGACTGGACGGTCACTGTGAGTTCAGCCTCTCCGGTCAGCGACAGATCTGTGACCGCGCGATTGGGCGGGGGCGTGCCGCTCTGACCGACCTGGACCTGGATCAGCTGCGTTGCCAGCGTTGCCCCGTCTATGAGCGCGTTGAACTGATCCGGCATACCCGATGCCTGGAAGTCAGAGATCAGAACGGCCTCCAGGGGTTCTCCCGGTGCGGTCAGCGTCTCGGCAAAGGTGGCGATGCGACCGAGGAGACCGGCGGCATTCAGATGACTGTGCGCCGGCTTCAGAGTGGCCAGCGCTCCGGTCAGTCGGGTGACATCATCGGTGAGCGGCACCACAAGCGATAACTCCGCATCGGCAGTCAGCAGTGCCGCGCGTTGGCCGCTGCCGAGGTTATCAAGCTGGCGGCGAGCTTCCGTTAGCGCCAGTTCGAAGGCGCTTGTCCCGTTAACGCGGGCATCCATGGACAGTGATCGATCAATAACAAGCACCTGATGCGGGACTGCCGCGCTGCCGGCGAGTCGTTCCCCGGCGAGCCTGAGCGCTGGCTCCGCAAAAGCAAGGCAGGAGGCGATGAGCAGCAGCCAGCGCAGGCTTAACAGCAGCAGGTGCTGAAGCTGTTTCCTGACGTTTACCGGAGAGGTTGATGGCCGCATGAGAAACAGAGAAGCGAAGGGCTGCTGTTCCTTCGGGTGCGCGTTCAAACGGTGCAGCCACCAGGGCACCGTCAGCAGTGCCAGACCCGCGAGGAACGCTGCAGACGTGAAAACCATCTCAGGGGTGCCTCGCACGGAAGTGGAGGTAACCGGCGAGCACCCGGTCGAGCGGTTCATGGGTGACTACCTTCAGGTAGTGACCGCCCATGCCGAGGGTCAGCTGTTTCAGACGGTTGCTGTGTGCCGCAAGACGGGCCGGATATTCGGTCTTGAGCTCTTCGCCCGTAACTTCCATTACCTCACCGGTCTCGGCATCACGCAGGGTGGTTGCTCCCGCAAGGGCCGGGGTCTCCTCCGCGGGATCGAGGATGTGCACAAGCAGCAGATCGTGGCCGTTGGCGCTTAAGCCCCGGAGCACCGTCGCCAGCTCATCGGGGTCCGTATAGAAATCCGAGATCAGGACGATGAGGCCGGCCTTCCGGAACTGACCCTGCACCTGCTTCAGCGGCAGCGTCCAGTCACTGCCGCCGTCGGCTTCGAGCTGATCAAGCTCGTGATAGAGGGCGCGCACGCTGGCCCCTCGGCCCGTAGGCGGTCGGAAGTGGTGAACCCGATCGTTGAAGGCGAGCAGGCCCACGGCATCGTGCTGCCGGTGTGCGAGGTAGACCAGCGCAGCGGCAAAAAAGCGGGCGTAGTCGAGCTTGCCGACGGCGTCTTCCGCCAGCGAGGCCATGGACGCGCTGCTGTCCAGGAGCACCATAAGCCGGCAGTTTGTGTCGCCGTAGTAGCGCTTTACGTAGGTACGATCGGTGCGCGCATACACGTTCCAGTCGATGTCGCGGGGGTCATCGCCCGGCATGTAACCCCGGTACTCGGCGAACTCCTGGCTGAAGCCGAAGCTCGGGCTCCGATGCAGACCGATGAGGGCGCCTTCTACAGCGGTGCGGGCAACGAGCTCCAGGTTATTCAGCCGCGCCAGCACCGCCGGTTCGATCAGCCGGTCATGACCTCCGCGGGCCGCAGCCGGGGTGTAGGTGCCGTTGGCCATATCAGCCGCGCTGGCTTGCCAGCTCGCCGATCAGCGCATCAACGGTGACCTGTTCGGACTCGGCGAGGTAGTTCAGCTGGATGCGGTGTCTAAGCACCGGAGTCGCCAGTGTCTGCATATCCTCCGGGATCACGTGGTAGCGGCCCTTGAGCAGAGCCCGGGCGCGAGCCGCCAGGGAGAGAAAGATGGCGGCGCGCACGGAGGCGCCATACATCACATACTTGCGGACGCGTTCGCTGGCCTCAGGCTGGTCCGGCCGGGTGGCGCGGACGATGTCAACGGCAAGGCGGTTCATGGCGTCGGAGATCGGCACCTGGCGAACGAGACTCTGAATCTCAACAAGGCTTGCGGCATCGGTGCACGGCTCAACGGTCGGCAGACCCAGGCCGAGCGTATTACGCTCAACGACCGCCACTTCCTGGGCGGCGTCCAGGTAGTCGAGGGTGACGTTGAAGATGAAGCGGTCGAGCTGAGCCTCCGGCAACGGGTAGGTACCTTCGAGCTCAATGGGATTCTGTGTGGCAAGCACAACAAAGGGTGCGGGCAGTGCGTGTGTTGTGCCGCGGATGGTCACCCGGGCTTCCTGCATGGCTTCGAGCAGTGCCGCCTGAGTTTTCGGCGGGGTTCGATTGATCTCGTCGGCGAGAAGCACATTGGCGAACACAGGTCCGGGAACAAAGCGCCAGCTGCGCTCGCCGGTGCCCGCATCGGTTTCGAGAATGTCGGTACCGGTGACGTCCGTCGGCATCAGGTCTGGCGTGAACTGAATGCGTTTGAAGTCGAGGCCGAGGGCCGAAGCAAGCGACTGCACCATGAGCGTTTTTGCCGTTCCCGGAAGGCCCGTGATGAGACAGTGGCCGCCCACAAGCACGGTCACGAGGAGCTGTTCGATGACTTCATCCTGGCCGACGATCACGCGATCGAGCTGCGTGCGGATTGCGCTCATGGTGTCCTGGAATTTCTGCACGGCCGCTTCCGTGGCAGCCGTGTCAGCGGCTGCGATCTCTTCTGTCATCTGCTGATCTCGCGTAATAGTTGCAGGCCTTCCGGATAACGGGGGGCAATCTCCAGTGCCTGGAGCAGCGCCCGGGTCGCTTCGTCTTTCCGGCCGAGGGTGTTCAGTGCCAGCGCCACCTGGTAGTGGGCGCCGGCCAGGTCGTGTGGCTTCAGAGCCAGGGCCAGGCGCCGCTCGCTGAGCGCCTCTTCATGGTGACCGAGGGAGGTTGCCAGAGCCCCTAAGCGGGCGTGATGGTCGAAGCGCATTGGCTCAAGCCGGGTCAGCGTTCGCTGAATAGTGTGTGCGTGCTCCCCTTCACCGGCCGCTTCAAAGAGAGCGACCGCGTCCCTTAAAGCTCGGGGATTGCGACCACCGATCAGGAAGTAGTCCAGGAGCGCCTGACGTGCAGTGCTGGCCTGTTGAGCTGGCGCTTCGCCGCCGCCTTGTTCGCCCGGAGTAAAGGCGCCATCTCGATCCATGGGTGCCGCGGGATTTGGGGCGGTGCTTTCCGCGGCGAGTTCGAGGGCCCGCGCCAGCGCCAGGCGGGCGTTGCCCGGACCGGTGTAGGTCGGATACAGGCTGATGGCGCGCTCCGCCTGCTGGCGGGCCTCGCCCCAGTCCTTGGCGTCGATGGCGGCGAAGGCGGCCTGGGCAGACGTCTGGTAGTCGGCGAGGTTCGCTGCAGCAAAGCCGTAGTTTTCCTCAAGCCATCGGCCGAAGGCGTCATCGAGGTCTGCGGGATCCAGCCCCAGCCCCTCCTGAATAGCCACAACCGTATCCGTGGTCGTGGCATAAACCTCAAGCACTCTGCGCAGGCCGTCCTCGTAGCGGTCGGCGATGAACGTGCACAAGAGCCCGGCCTGTACATAAGACACGCCGATCTGCCCCTCATATTGCGGACGCATGAACCCGTTATCGAGCTCTGCGACGCCCAGCAGGCGGTCTTCAGCCATGGCCTTTAGAAACTCAAAGGGTACCGAGCTCGAGGGGCTGGGTCCGAATCGCTGTTCTTCATAAACGCTGACCCCTTCCGAAAACCAGCGGGAGACGAGGTTGTCCGTGGCGTTCAGGGTGACCACATGCGCAACTTCGTGCCAGACGGTGGACAACCAGTCCCATTCGGTGGCGGGTTTTGCTGAAGGCCCATCCATCACCACAACGTCGCCGAAAGTGGCCCCGAGGATGCCGATACCCGGCAGCCCGGCGGTGCGAACGGCAAAGTCGTCGTGGTGCTGATAAAGCTCGATGACCACCGGCCGTTCGAGACGGAAGCCATAGCGCGGCGCCATTTCCTCATGGGCAAGGTCAACAAGCTCGCCCACGTAGCGGGTGAGCACCGCTGTCTCCTCGGGATGGGTGCGGAGAATCAGTCGCTCGGAAATGAGTGTGTCGTAACCGTCGAGGGTGTCGAGCAGCCGCAGCATGTTGACGGTTTCGGCGTTAAATGCGTCACCGCTATAGGCGCGCTCGAGGTGCTCCTGACCGGCTTCCAGTTCGTTAACCCGCAGCAGATTGGTGCCGAGGGCCAGCTGCGCGTCCCAGTGTTCCGGATCAAGGGCCACAGCTGCTTCAAGGAGGGCGACGGCTTCCCGGTAGCGTCTTGTAATGACGTAGAAGTAGGCGGGCACCGCATGGATCTCGCCGAAGCGGGGATTGATCTCGAGCGCCTGGATGACCCAGGGGCTCGGTAGCTCTGGTGTTGCGATGCCGCTCATGTGATCGGCCGCGGCAAGTAAGGCCATAGCGTCGAGGCGATCGCGCACGGGGGTTGCGCTCGACGCCACCAGATCCAGCAGGATGTCGGCAGCCGCGTCCCGATTGCCGGCTTCGAGGAGCAGGCGGGCGCGCAGCACCCGCGTGCGGGCGTGCATGGGATCGACGATGAGCGCTCTGCTGATGGTGCTTTGCGCGGCGCCGGCAAAGCGGTCGAGGAGCAGCTCCGCCTGACCTGCGAGGGCCGTCAGGTTGTTCGGGTCGAGGCTGAGCGCCTCTTCGAAGAGCGCCTCTGCATCGGCGGCCTGATGGGCGCTGAGGAACAGGAGCCCCCAGCGGGCACGGAGCTCAGCATCATCCGGCTTGGCGTCGATGGCGCGACGGAAGGCCGCATTGGCGCGGTTCACTTCATTCAGACGCCAGTAGGCTTCTGCACGGATGCCGTCGTCGGTCTCCGCGCTCAATAGATTCAGATAGCAGGTGCCGGCCTCCGATTTGCCATGGTCATCGAGCGCGTGACATTCATCGATGGCGGCGGAAAGGGCGCCGGGCAAGGTCAGCAGCCCCACAGTGATCAGGACAGCGCTCAGGCCCTTCACGGTGTCTCACCTGCGCTCGACAGCTGGGATTCGATCATGGCCATTTCCAGGAGCAGCTTCTGCAGCTGGGCGAAGTACTCGTCCTGGGTAAAGCGTGCCTTTTCGGCGCGCAGGGTGGCGATGTCCTGCTCCAGTTCATCACGTCGGGCAATGAGATGCGCGTCAGCCGCATTGACGGTTGGTGCCGCGTCGAGACGGGCCAGAATCATTCCCGGCTCCGGACCGGAGGTCACCGGGTTTTCTGTGGCCATTTCCCCGTCCTGATCGTAGTGACGAACGACGCCGTCGCTTGCGAAGTTGAAGGCTTCCTGCGCGGTCACACGTCCGTCTTTGTCGACGTCGGCGGCCGCATCTTCGAGCGCGGCGGTGAAATAGCGGCCGAACACTGTCGCGTTACGTTGATCGCCGCTGCGGGTGCCGGTAATCAGGGTCCGCTCTGGGGCGCCGAGAACGTCCAGAACGGCCCCGGAGGCGGCGCCGGTTACCACGAGAAGCTGCGTCCGGCTGGGGATCGGATCCAGCCAGTCGCCGAGGGCAGCGGCGCTGAAGTCGGGACCGGGTACGTTGAACTTGAAGCGCTCACCGTCGTAGCTGCCGTGGCCGATGAAAACAAAGAGCAGCGTATCGTCGCTGCTGCTGCGCCCGGCCATGGCGTCGAGCGCGCCCTCCACGGCGGTCTGCGTCGCCGCCTCGCCGGTGAGCAGGACGACGTCCTCGGTGACGTCTGCCAGTGCTTCGCCGAGTCGGTTCGCGTGACGCTGAAACTCTTCCTCGTAGTCGGCTTCGCCGCCAAGGCCGGCGATGATGACGGCCCGCGTTTCCGCGGCAGCCAGGCCGGGCAGCAGCAGGCCTGGTAATAGCAGGCAGAGGAAACGCCGGCAGATGCGGAGCAGGTTCTTCAGCGCCATCAGATCCGCCCCCAGCTGCGCCTGAGCATCCATTCCAGAAGCTTCAGCAGCAGCAGCGCAAGGAACAGCACCGGCAGGTTCCACAGCGGCAGAATTTCCATGCGCTTAACGCCCGTGCCACCGAAACTCAGTAGTTCGGGCAGCGCTTCGAGATCGCCATCGGCAAAGTAGCGACCGCCGGTCGTTTCAGCGATACGGCTGAGCAGGGCGCTGTTTCGTGTCGGGTTAAAGGCTTCCCGGGCCTCACTGCCTGCCCTTAAGAAGCGGGTGATCGTTTCCCGGTTGCCGTCTGGTCCGTCGAGGCCAACATCCACCCGATAAACCCCGGCCTCTCCGGGCACGAAGCGACCGGCCAGCTGCCCGGCGACGGGGCCCGGAGTGAGGGCGATCGTTGTAGCCTGGCGGTTGGCGCCGGTGATCGTCGCCGTTGCGCCAAGATCCAGCGCTGGCTCAAAGTTCTCATCCCTGAGTCGGGCGCGAATGTTGATGCCGCCTTCTTCCAGCGCCAGGTTGACGGTTCGCTGCTGCTGAGCGGTTTCTGCGAGCTGTCTCAAAAGCTGACGCCAGAACAGCGCATGGCGGGGATCGTCTGGCGGCGTGCGCATGCGCCAGCGCCAGGTGCTGGCCGTTGCCAGGACGGCCGTGGTCCCGAGTCCATAGGGCTGAGTTACGAGCAGCGGGTAGCGCTCATCGTCGCTGACAAACTCAAGGAGCACGCTCGCCGCGGGCTTCAGCTCGCCGAGGTGCTGCAGATCGCCGAGCGCCGGCAGACTCAGCCAGCCGTTGCCCCCTTCCGCGTCAACCAGCTGAGTGAAGGGTGAATCGACGCCCAGGCGCGTCGGTTGGGCACTGCCTTTCAGGGCCTCGTAGCTGGCGCTTTCGGCCCGCTCGAGCTTCACCGGTAATGCCCTTGCGAGCGGCTGCACATCCCAGCGGCCGTCCGCCAGGGCGTGTCTTCCGGCCAGCGTGAGAACGCTGCCGCCACGTTCGGCAACAAAAGCCTCGAGCCACGCGTGCTGCTCGGCACTCAGCTCCGTCGCATCGAGGCTGCCGAGGATTACCACGTCATAGCTGAAGAGCTCGGCTTTGCTGGCGGTGAAGCCGTCGGCGAGCTCCGCGGCATCGTCCACGCCCTGTCGGTAGGTTTTCCTGTCCGTCGTTTTCAGCCAGCTGACGAGCTCCAGGACTTCGTCGTCGGCGACGGCCCGGCGCAGGAATTTGTATTCCCAGCGCGGCTCACCCTCCAGGTAGAGCACGCGCCGCTTCCGCTCGGAGACGGTCAGCAATCGCTCGATGCGATTGTTCTCTGCGAGCCGATCGCCCGACTCTGCTTCGATCTCGAAGCTCAGCTCGCGAATGCCCGCCTCTCCGGCATCGAGGATCAGTTCGGCGCGGACCGTAGGCTCGTCGCGGGGCAAGGTGATCGGCTCCATGGCGATCAGGGTGCCGCCGCTACGCACCTTGAGCACGGCTTCGCTGGCGCTGTCGTGTTGGATCACTGCGCGCGCCACCACCTTTGAGCCCGGTGGTGCATCTGTCGGCAGCGTGACGGTCTTCAGCTCCACTTCTCCGGGGAGCTGGTCAGGGCCAAAGCCCACTGTGTGGATGGGCACCCCGTGGCGACTCAAGCCGGCGATTTCGAGGGCGCCGAGGGTGTCGTTGTCGGCGCCGTCGCTGAGCAGCACGAGACCGGCAAGCGGCGCACCGGAGAAGCTGGCAAGCACCGTGTCCGCCGCCTCCACAAGATGGGTGTTGGCACTGTCCGGGCGAACGTTCTCGACGCTCTCTTCCCGCCGCGCGGCGGTGTCGAAGGAAAACAGCGCAACCTCGCCGAGCCCGTTCAGGAGCGGCAGTAACTCATTTCGGGTTTGCGCCAGCGCAAGGTCCAGGCGGGACTTGCCGCTCGGCTCTGCGCTCGCGGGAAAACTCATGCTCCCGGACCGATCAATGAGCACGGCGATGCTGTTCACACCGGCTTCAAGCTTCATGAGCTTCAGCCCCGGACCCGCAAGCAGACCAATAACGCCGAGGGCAACGCTGACCTGCAGAGTACCGATCACCAGCTTCTGCGAGAGCCGCCAGCCGCGCGTGTGTCTACCACTCAGCACGCTCGCCAGAAGGAGCATTGAAACCACTGTCGCACTCAGCCACCACCAGACCGGTTCCGTGACGTTGGTCAGCACAAATTCGCCGGCCTCGTAGGCGGTCCTCGGGTGGCGGAAGAAGATGTCCCACATGGAGATCAGTGGGTGAGCACGTAGGTGAGCACATTCACCCCCATGCGGTAGCTCTGGGTGGAGAAGCGCTCAAAGTACCAGGAGCCGTAGGCTTCCCGTTCCCAGCCATCAAACACGTCGGTGTTGTGCGTACCGATGGCTAACAGGCGGCCGTCGCTGTCGAAGTATCCGCGCATGGTGGCCCTGGAGAGATCACCGGCGGGGTAGCGATGGAACCAGGCAGGCTCCGCAGTGAAGCCGCCGCGGGTGGCGAAGCTGCGCGCAGGAATCTGCGGCATTTCGTCGAACTCGAAGACCGTATGAAAAATCGGGTGCTCGATGGGCACCTCGCGCCAGTGGGTGTTCGGTAAGACTTCCCGCATGAAACGCTCGAAGCTTGCCCACTCGGCGTCACCCCAGAAGTCATCAACCCAGAGAAAGCCGCCGTTTTCGAGATAGGCGCGCAGACTTTCCGCTTCCTCCGTCGTGTAGCGCATATAGCCCGGATCAGACATGAACAGCAGCGGATAGTCGCCGAGATCGGGTGCGGTGAAGCGGCGGCGTACGGGATCGCGCTCGAGGGTCAGGCGGGTGAGTTCGCCGAGGCGCTTGGCGAAGTTGTGTTCGGCCTGGGGAAAGTCTGTTTCCCAGCGGGCCCAGACCCGGCCTTCAAAGGCGTAGTAGGCCTCACCCATACCGCCAACGCTGTCGTATTCGGCCCGAGCCAGAGTGAGTTGGGTGAGATCGGCGAGATCGAAGGCCTGAGCAGCGGGCCCTGGCGCTTCTTCGGCCTGCACGGGCGCCGCTGCGTGGAGTACAGCCAGCGTCAGGCAGAGGATGGAGGTGCTACGCATCCTTGGTGTCCCGCTTCGAGCTCCCTGCTTTCAGTGTGTTTCGCTGTGCCTTTCTATGCCGTTCGAGCCTACGCCAGGGTGGGCGGCAGCGCAAAACGCCACCCGGATAGAGTCAGACAGGCCCAGCGGAACAGGGTTCCCGATGCCGCGTCGCGGTCCCGTGAAACCCCGGTTCAGAGGGGTATACTCGATCAGTCACCGGCCACAGGGGAGAGTGGTTATGGCGGGACCCCTCGAAGGATTCCGCATCGTCGATGCATCCGCCGTTGTGTCCGGTCCCTTAGCGGCCATGCTGCTGGCTGATCAGGGTGCCGAGGTTGTGAAGCTGGAAGCTCAGGGGGTCGGCGACGTCACCCGCCTGCCCTTCAATCAGCGCGCGGGGATGACGGGGCTCTTCGCCAACTGCAATCGCGGCAAGCGCTCCCTGTGCCTCGATGCGCGCACTGCCGAGGGTCGGCAGCTGGTCCTCGACCTGGTGGCGGACGCGGACGTGTTCATCCAGAACTGGCGCCCTGGTGCCGCTGAGCGAATTGGCCTCGGAGAGGACGATCTCCGGGCGGTTAACGAGACGCTCATTTATGCCTCTGTTTCCGGTTATGGCGAAAGCGGACCTTACGCCGATCATCGTGTCTACGATCCCGTAATCCAGGCCTACTCAGGGATGATCCATGCTCAGAAAGCCAGTCCTGACGACCGTTCGGATCTGATCCGCCACATCGTCGCGGACAAGATCACCAGCTATACGCTGGCTCAAGCCATCACCGCTGCACTGCTCGCCAGGGAGCGGGGCCACGGCGGCCAACATCTGCATGTGCCCATGCTCGATGCAAGTCTCGCCTTCTTCTGGCCGGACGGCATGATGCACAAGACCATGGTCGGTGAGGACGT
>JBCDDI010000007.1:0-22016 GCA_039180365.1 Pseudomonadota bacterium | reverse complement strand
GCTCGGATCCTTTGCTTTGCCCTCTTCCAGCGTGAGCATCGCCTCGGGATTCCAGACGAACTCTTCGTCTTCCTCGTCGGGCTCGGTCACGGTCCAGACCCGGAAGGTCTCGTAGTCGCCCGTTTCCCGGTCAATGGCGACGCGGAACTCAGCGCCTTCTTCGTAGCGTTTCTTGGTCGCTGTTGCGAGCGCGACCTCGATCGCATCGAAGATGACCTCTTTCGACACACCCTTCTCGTGGGATACACCCTCCACGACGAGAAGGATCTCTTTACTCATGTTGCTCATCGAGTTTTCAATCGAACCGCGGTACGACACGCGCCCGCTGGACGTTCTCCAATGGCAGTAGGAACTCATCCTCACCGACCTGGACGATGACTTCGTCGTTTTCCAGGCCTGCAAGAACACCTTTTACGCGCTTGGAACCCTCCACCGGATAGTTCAAGCGCACCTCAATCTCTTCGCCGATGCAGCTTGCATACTGCTCCGGCTTGAACAGAATTCGATCCATCCCAGGCGATGAAACCTCGAGGGTGTAGGCACCGTTCAGTACCTCTTCCACATCGAGAATGTCGCTCGCCCGGCGACTCACCCGCTCGCAGTGCTCCACGCTGACGCCTTCGTCGTGGTCGATGTAGATGGCGAGCTTCGAGTGTTTCCCCTGGGCCCGATACTCCACACCCCAGATCACACAGTCTTCCATTGCGACGACGGGCTCGAGCAGTGCGGCGATGTCCTTCTCTTTTCTGTTCACTCCTGCTGTCTGTCTGCGGCTTCTGCGCGCGAGCCTTTAACCCTCAGGCTTAAGCTCGCCGCTCAGAAGACCAAATAAACTTCAGCCAACAAAAAATGGGCCTACGCCCATTCCCAGTTTCCGCTGCGTGCCGGCAAGGCCGACGCGAAAGCGGCTGTGTCGATGGCCACACCCGTTCCTTCCAAACTCTCGACTGAGAGTCAGACGCTCGCGGAACTACGGCCTCCATCTGCTGATGGAAACCCTCCACACGTGCGCCTTGAATAGAAACGCTGGCCAAGGGCGACCCGCCTCAACGGGACGAGCCACCGGAAGGATGCTGACCGGCGATCAGGACGCTCTCGAGCGGCCCGGATCGCCGGTTACAAAAAGGCCCCTGATAAGGGGCCTTCGATCCTTGGTAGCGGGGGCAGGATTTGAACCCACGACCTTCGGGTTATGAGCCCGACGAGCTACCAGACTGCTCCACCCCGCATCAGCAAGGGCGGGATTATAGGGGCCGACTCTGACCTCCGCAACCTAATTCCGACAGATTTGTTTCGACCCTAAAGCACTGGAATTGCACCGGATTCCGGGGCTTCAGGAGGAGAGAATATGATGGTGCCGAAGGCGAGACTCGAACTCGCACGCGATTTCTCGCACTACCCCCTCAAGGTAGCGTGTCTACCAATTTCACCACTTCGGCAGAGGTCAGGACCGGCCTGGGCAGGGCCCTAGAGGTCGGGGATGTCGGAATCTACACTTTCCGTTTCCGGAGTCAACTGCTCTTCAGCATCGACTTCTTCAACGGCGGGCATTTCGCCGGGAATCTCACCCATATCCGGAACCGGCACTTCAACGGTTGGGATACCGAGATTACCCATGTTCGCGGCACGTTCCTTGGCCGTCCAGGCAAGGCCGAAGGAGATGAGGAAAAAGCCGATGGCCAGCCACACGGTCAGCTTGGTCAGGAAGGATGCCGAACCCGAGCTGCCGAACATGGTATTCGCCGCACCGGCTCCGAAGGCGGCGCCTACGTCAGCGCCGCGGCCCTGCTGCAGAAGCACAAGCGCAGCGAGGGCGATGGCATCAACAACCAGCAGCATGAGCAGCACCAGTTCAAATGTAGACACGGTGGTTCCTCTCGTTCCTATCTATTCTCTTCACGCCCATTCTCTTCAGGGCCCATCACGCGTTCAGCTGCCCAGGGCCCCGACGATACCCAGAAATTCTGAGGGATCGAGGGACGCGCCGCCAACGAGGCCGCCATCGATGTCGGCCTCGGCAAAGAGCCCGGCAGCATTCGCAGCCTTTACGCTGCCGCCATACAGTATGGGCATCTTCTCAGCGAGACCTTCATCCCGGGATCGAAGCACCCCGCGCAGCGCAGCGTGCATCTCCTGGGCAAGCTCCGGCGTCGCCGTTCGCCCGGTGCCGATGGCCCAGACGGGTTCGTAGGCTACCGCAGCGGATAGCAGCGCCTCGGCCCCGCAGTGATCAAGCACCGCGTTGATCTGAGCCGTTACTACCTCAACCGCCTGCCCGGCCTCACGCTCAGCTTCGGCCTCGCCGACGCAGATCATGGGTCGGAGCCCGGCTCTGAGCGCCGCCGCGGCTTTTTCTGCCACAAGCTCGTTACTCTCGGCCGCGTACTGGCGTCGTTCCGAGTGGCCCACAAGGGCCCAGCTGGCGCCAAGATCTTTCAACATTTCCCCGGAAAACTCACCGGTGAAAGCACCTTCGGCCGCTGGATGCAGGTTCTGACCGCCAAACTCCACCCGGCCGGTCAGCCCCGCCTCTGCAAGGCTCTCCCGCAGCACCGGCAGATAACCGAGCGGCGGAAACAGAATCATCCGGGCGGCAAGCCCGTCCACGCGGTCTTCGAGGCCGCGGACAAAATCCGCGACGAAGGCGCGCGAGCCATGCATCTTCCAGTTACCCGCCGCAATGCGGCGATTCAGCGATTGATCTTCCACCGTGGAGAGGCGCTTCCACCGCCGGGTGCCGAAGGGCGCGCAATGTTACCGGCAGATGGTCCTGCCAACAAGCGTCCGCCTGGGCCCTCAGGCAGTGCTGCCGACAACCTCCACCAGCGCATCAACGGCGGCGTCAACGGCCGCCGGGTTTTCCCCTTCGACCATCACCCGGACCACCGGCTCGGTCCCGGAAGGCCGGATCAGCACGCGACCTCGGCCGGCAAGGGCTTCAGTCTGCGCAGCCACCGCCGCCTGCACATCGGCGGCTCGGGCACGCTCGGCCGGTTCAGGCACGGAAACGTTCTTCAGCACCTGGGGCATTTTCTGCATGGGCGCCACAAGCTCCTTAAGGCTGCGATCGAGCTCACCCATGGCTTGCAGGACCTGCAGGGCGGCGACAATGCCGTCGCCGGTTGTTGCAAGGTCGAGGCAGACGATGTGTCCCGAGGACTCTCCGCCAACCAGCCAGTTACGGTCCTTCAACTTCTCAAGGACGTAGCGGTCGCCAACGTCAGCCCGCTCGAAGGAGATACCGGCGGTGGACAGGGCAACCTCAAGACCGAAGTTGGACATCAGTGTGCCAACCACGCCGCCATGAAGGATGTCCCGGGCTGCCCGGTGGCTGGCAATGGCGTAAACCAGCTGATCGCCATCAACGACCTGGCCACTGCCATCGACCATGATCAGCCGATCCCCGTCGCCATCGAGGGCAACACCGAGATCGGCTCCTTCCGCCAGCACCCGCGCGGCTAGAGCATCTGGTGCCGTCGCGCCACAGCCATCATTGATGTTAAAGCCGTCCGGATCAGCGCCGATGACGGTGACCCGGGCGCCAAGCTCTTCAAACACCCGGGGCGCCACGTGATAGGTGGCGCCGTTCGCACAGTCCACGACGATATGAATGCCAGACAGGCGAAAGCCGCGGCTGACCGTTGCCTTACAGAATTCGATGTAGCGTCCCGCTGCATCGTCGATCCGGTTGGCCCGACCGAGGCGGTCTGAGTCGACGCAGGCCATGGGTACGTCGAGCTCTGCTTCGATGGCGAGCTCAACATCATCAGGCAGCTTGTTACCGGCGCTGTCGAAGAACTTGATGCCATTGTCGTAGTAGGGATTGTGTGAGGCACTGATAACAATCCCGGCATCGGCCCGCAGGGTACGAGTGAGATAGGCGACTGCCGGTGTTGGCATGGGGCCGAGCAGACTCACGTTGACACCGGCCGAGACGAGGCCGGACTCCAGCACAGACTCAAACATGTAGCCTGAGATCCGGGTGTCTTTGCCGATCAGTACGGAGGATTCACTGCCGCGGCGGCCGGCAAATACGCGGCCAACGGCGGAGCCCAGGCGCAAACAGAAATCCGGCGTGATCGGGGCCTCGCCGACACGGCCGCGGATGCCGTCTGTACCGAAGTACTTTCTAGTGGTCGCGCGTTTTGCTGCTTCAGTCATCCTCGGAGCCCTTCCAGAATTTTCAGTGCCTGCACCGTCTCGCGCACATCATGGACGCGCAGGATATCCGCACCGCGCTCGGCCGCAAGGACGGCCGCGGCAATGCTGCCCGCCATCCGTTCCTCGACCGGGGCTCCGGTTAGCGCGCCGATCATACGCTTTCTCGACAGGCCCACGAGGAGCGGTAGTTGGCGAATCCGCAACGTCTCAAGGCCTGCTAGCAGAGCCAGATTATGCTCAAGCGTCTTGCCAAAGCCGAAGCCTGGATCGATACAGAGCCGATTGTCGGCGATCCCTGCGTCCCGCGCACGCTGGACACGCTCGGCCAGCTGGGCGCCGACGTCAATCAGCACGTCGTCGTATTCAGGGGCATTCTGCATGGTTCGCGGTTCACCCTGCATGTGCATGATGCACACGGCGGCGCTGCTGTTTGCGAGGACGTCAAGCATGGCAGGATCCGCGAGGCCGGTGACGTCGTTAATGAGGCCACAGCCTGCATCGACGGCGGCCGCGGCAACCGCCGGCTTGCTGGTATCAACGGAAATCACAGCCTCGAGGCCGTCGAGGGCCTCGAGCACCGGCAGCACCCGGGCGAGTTCGTCTGCTTCTGGAACGGGTTCGGCCCCGGGCCGGGTGGATTCACCGCCAACGTCGATAATCGCAGCACCGGCTTCGACCATGGCTGCGGCCGCGGCATGAATAGTTTGAAGGTCGGGACGGCCGTCGACAAAAAGACGGCCGCCGTCAGAGAAGGAATCGGGGGTTATGTTGAGCACGCCCATGACCAGGGCGTGCTCGAGCGTCAGCGTCCGGGCCCCGCAGACCAGTGCCCTCAAGGGCCCGACCGCCTCAGTGGTCTTCGGCAGGTCCTCCGATGGGAGACTCGCCGGAAGACTCGCCGCCTGGCTTCTGCGGCGATGGCGGCGGCAGATCAGCGGGATCCCGCGGCTTCGCGCCAGCCATGATGTCGTCGATCTGATCGCTGTTGATCGTCTCAAACTCCACCAGAGCGTCGGCCATCATGTGCAGCTTGTCTTCGTTCTCCGTGAGGAGCCTGGTGGCTTCCGCGTAGCAGTCATCGATGATCTTGCGGACTTCTTCGTCGATGGCACGAGCCGTGTCGTCGGAGAACGCCTTCGGTTTCACGCCGCCGGACATGCCGAGGAACACTTCACCGTCATCCTCGTCGTACATGATCGGTCCGAGGTTGTCGGAGAGTCCCCAGCGGGTAACCATGCTTCGCGCAAGTCCCGTGGCACGCTCGATGTCGTTCGAGGCACCGGTCGTCACGCCATCCAGACCAAGCGTCATCTCCTCAGCAATGCGACCGCCGAACAGCGAGCAGATCTGGCTCTTCACACTTTGCCGGGACAGGCTGTAGCGATCTTCTTCCGGAAGAAACATCGTCACCCCAAGCGCACGCCCGCGAGGAATGATCGTCACCTTGTAGACCGGGTCATGATCGGGAACAAGACGACCCACGATGGCGTGCCCCGCCTCGTGGTAGGCCGTATTCCGCTTCTCTTTCTCGGACATGACCATGGATTTGCGCTCGGCGCCCATCATGATCTTGTCTTTTGCCTTTTCGAATTCATCCATCTCCACAAGGCGCTTACCGCCACGAGCGGCAAAGAGCGCGGCCTCGTTGACCAGGTTCGCGAGATCGGCGCCGGAGAATCCGGGGGTGCCGCGGGAGATGATGGCCGGATCAACGTCATCGGACAGGGGCACCTTACGCATGTGCACCTTGAGGATCTGTTCGCGGCCGCGGATGTCCGGGAGACCCACCACAACCTGACGGTCGAAACGTCCCGGACGCAGCAGCGCCGGGTCCAGCACGTCGGGCCGGTTCGTAGCAGCAATGACGATGATGCCGTCGTTGGCTTCGAAGCCGTCCATCTCCACGAGGAGCTGGTTCAGGGTCTGTTCCCGCTCGTCGTGGCCGCCGCCTAGACCAGCACCGCTGTGCCGACCGACGGCGTCAATTTCATCAATGAAGATGATGCAGGGGGCCTGCTTCTTGGCCTGCTCGAACATGTCGCGGACCCGGGAGGCACCAACACCAACAAACATCTCAACAAAGTCGGAACCGGAGATGGAGAAGAAGGGCACCTTCGCTTCACCGGCAATGGCCTTGGCCAGGAGCGTCTTACCGGTACCGGGCTGACCGACCATGAGAATGCCGCGCGGAATCTTGCCGCCGAGGCGCTGGAACTTGCCCGGATCCCTGAGGAACTCAACAAGTTCCTGCACGTCCTCTTTCGCCTCGTCGACACCGGCAACGTCGGCAAAGGTCGTTTTGATCTGATCTTCCGAGAGCAGGCGCGCTTTGGACTTACCGAAGGCCATGGGCCCGCCGCGGCCGCCGCCACCGCCCTGCATCTGGCGCATGAACAGCATGAACACGGCGATGATGATCAGGATCGGGAAGCTGGCAATGAGCAGCTGCGTCCAGACGCTCTGCTGCTCCGGCAGTTTCCCTTCGGTCTGAACGTTGTGATTGTAGAGATCGTCGAGGAGCTTCGGATCGTCCACGTTGGGCCGGACGACCTGGAAGGATTCACCGTTGCGCGTTTCGCCGCGAATGATGAGACCGTCGATTTCAACCCGCGCAATCTGATCGGTACGCACGTCTTCAATGAAGTCGGTGTAGGAGAGCGTTTGTGGCTCCTGCTTGACGTTGAAGTTATTGAAGACCGTGAGCAGTACTGCGGCGATGATGAGCCACAGAAGTAAATTTTTTCCCATATCTGTCAAGGACTTATCCTCTTCTGCCCCGTCCGCTGGGCAGGTGCTTTCACGTGATCGGACGAGTAGCCTACACCACTTCTCTGGGAGTTTCTTTGGCCCGGTTTTTTGACCATGGCGGCGGCCGAACTATCCCGATGCTGCCCGGATTCCCGTCGCCGGCTTGTGAAAGACCTGCCTGCAGGTCAGCGCCGACCCTTGAAGCCCTGGGCAACCGCGTACATCTCCCGGGAATCCGGCCGCGATGCCTCCGGCTTGACCTGTTTGAAGGTCTTATAGTTGCCGCGAATCCGCCGTATCCAGTCCTCAACGCCGGCTCCCTGAAAAGTCTTCACCACCAGCGCCCCGCCCCGCTTCAGCCAGCGATCGGCAGCCCCTTCCGCCAGCTCGGCGAGCGCCATGGACCGAGCCTGATCCGCGGCCCGGATACCACTGATATTGGGGGCCATGTCGGATAAAACAAGATCCAGCGCTTCTCCGCCGAGGAGTTCGGAAATTTTGTTGTCGACCTCCTCATCCCCGTAGAGGCCCTCAATCAGCACCGTCGCCGCACCGATCGTGACCGGCCGGTTATCGACGGCAATGAGTCTGCCCCCGGGCGCAATCTGCTCTTCGACATAGTTTGTCCAGCCACCGGGGGCAGCACCAAGCTCGAGCACCTGCATGCCGCGCCGGAGCAGGCGGAAGCGCTGATCGAGCTGCTCCAGTTTGAAGTGGGCACGACTGGCTTTGCCGGTTTCCGCCGCCTTCCGGGCGAAGGGGTCTTTGCGCTGGCGGGCAAGCCAGCGCTCGCTCGACTTGCTGCGCCCGCTGCCGCCACGGCGGCGATTTTTGGATCGACCTCCCATCGCTCAATGATAGCCCCCGCCCCGAGGGCGGGCGAGTGAGCGACTGCTTGCCTCCAGCGTCGATGTCCCTAAAATGCGCGGCCCCGACCTTGCAGAAGGCTGCGGGGCACCTGGATCAGCCTGATCCGTAGTCCCGGATCAACCGCATCACCGAATAACCCAGCAGAGAGGCCCAATCGTGAACAGCGCCCGGCGCAAAGAACTCCGCAGCATTGCCCATCATCTGCACCCGGTCATTATTGTCGGCGACGGTGGAGTGAGCGATGCGGTGATTAACGAAACCAATCGGGCCCTGGACGACCACGAGCTCATCAAGGTGAAGATCAACGCCTTCGATCGGGAAGATCGGGCCGCCCTCGGCGCTCACCTTACGGACGCCTGCGGCGCGGAACTGGTGCAGAAGATCGGCAAAGTGCTGGTGTTGTTCCGCCAGAATCCGGATGCAAAGCCTGCGCTCTCTAACCTGACCCGCAAGTAAGGCTGAGCGCTGAGGGCAGAAGGAAGTGGCTGACGTTTCAGCTTGGCTCGGCAGGGGCTGCCGTCTCAACGCTCAGCGCTGGACCTGGACTCAGAGATGCTCCACGGCATCGATCTCATATTCGAGCTCGCCGGACGGCGTATCCACCACCGCCACGTCCCCTTCCGCTTTGCCGATAATGGCTCGGGCGATCGGTGACATGATCGAAATCTTGCCGGCTTTCAGATCGGCCTCATCCTCGCCGACAATCTTGTAGCGGATCTCATCACCGCCGTTTGCATCGATGAGGGTCACCGTTGACCCGAAGATCACCTTGCCCGAGGGTGTGATCTTGCTGATATCGATAATCTGCGCGTCGGCCAGCTTGCTTTCAATCTCGGTGATGCGCCCCTCATTGAAGCCCTGCTGCTCCCTAGCCGCGTGATACTCCGCGTTCTCTTTCAGATCTCCATGCTCGCGCGCCTCGGCAATGGCCTGGGTGATTTCAACGCGGAGCACAGACTTGCGGTGCTTCAGCTCGTCTCGGAGCGCATCAGCACCCTCTTGGGTCATGGGTATCGGCATGCCTGTGATTCTGCCTGGAAAGGGCCTCCAAGTTCCAGCGGGGCCCGGCTTTCAGCGGCGGCGGAAGAGCTGAGCCGTGATCCGATGCAATACGGTAAAGGTCTCGGGTACCAGTTCTTCGAGGAGCTCCGCGTGCGCTCGATCGAAGTCGCGCACGGACTCTGGAGCCAGACTCGCCGCAATCCCTCGCAGAGCACGCATGCGACCACGCCAACTCTCCCGGGTAAACGGGATGGCTTCGTCATACTCAAACCAGCCAATCAGACGCAGCCTGTCCCTTGACCAGGCGGGCACCGGATTCTGCTCACCGTCCCAGTCCGCTCCGCTCCAGGCGGGGTTGTACTCGAGTACCAGCGCTTCCGAGGCGGCCACCACCGGGTCGAGGCGCGGCAGAAAGTTGAAGTAGGAAATCAGCAACTGACCGTCCACGTCGAGCACGCGGTCCAGCTCCGGCAGCACCTGATCGAGGTCGAAGTAGAGCCAGCACTGGTTGGCGGTGATGCAATCAAAGGTCGCATCCCCGAAGGGCAGCGCCTCAGCGGGAGCGAGCTGAAAATCAACGCTGAGGCCTTCGCGCTCAGCAGCCGTGCGAGCCATGTCCAGCTGCCCGCTCGCCAGGTCCACGGCGGCGACGGTCGCACCCTGCCGGGCGAAGCGCCGAGCTAAGAGGCCGGTGCCCGTGCCGAGGTCGAGCAGCCGCTGGCCCGGCAGTCCGATGCCGAATGCTTCGAGGCGCTGATAGAAGCTGTCCGGTGGACCCGGCCGATAGCGGTCATAGTCTGCAGAGGTACGACCCCAATCGAAGCCTTGTCCGGCGTCGATGGCGTCGAAGGTTTGCTCAGGCACGGTGGCCAGGGCCCCGGGGAATCATCCCGCCGCGAGGTGCAGACTCTGGAGCGTCCGCACTTCTTCCACGTCCGTATCCCGACGGAAGCGGATGGCGATCGCGTACGCTTCACCGGCGGTCAAGGTTGTCGTGTAGCAGACTTTGTTTTTGATGGCGAGGCGCCGGATGATCGCCGAGTCGCGGATGGATTGATGACCTTCCGTCGTGTTCACGATCAGATCAATCTGTTCGTTCTTGAGCAGGTCGCCCACGTCCGGCCGACCCTGGCCGATCTTACTGACGCGATCGCACGGCACCCCGGCATCGTTGAGCACCTGCGCCGTGCCGCGGGTGGCGACCAGCGAGAAGCCGAGATTGACTAGCTCCCGGCCAAAGGACTCGAGCAGCGGCTTGTCCGAATCCTTCATGGACAGGAAGGCGAGGCCACCATCGGGAAGCACAACGCCGGCGCCGGCTGCGGCCTTCGCAAAAGCCTCCGCAAAGGTATCGCCAACACCCATGACCTCGCCGGTGGATTTCATTTCGGGCCCGAGGATCGGATCGACGCCAGGGAACTTCGGGAAGGGGAAGACGCTTTCTTTGACGTTCACGGTTTTCGGCACAATCTCTTCCGTGAACCCCTGCTCGACGAGACTGACGCCCGCCATGCAGCGCGCGGCCACCTTGGCAAGCGACACGCCGATGCACTTGGAAACGAAAGGCACGGTCCGCGATGCCCGGGGATTCACCTCAAGCACCAGCACGTCCTGATCCTGCACGGCGAGCTGCACGTTCATCAGCCCAACCACGCCCAGTTCCGCGGCCATGGCTTTCACCTGCTCCCGGATTCGATCCTGAATGGCACCCTCGAGGGTATAAGGCGGCAGGGCGCAGGCGGAATCGCCGCTGTGCACGCCGGCCTGCTCGATGTGCTGCATGATGGCGCCGATCACCACCTGTTCGCCGTCGGAAACCGCGTCAACGTCCACCTCAACGGCCTGATCCAGGAATCGGTCAAGGAGCACGGGGGAATCGTTGGATACGGTGACCGCCTCGCCCATGTAACGGGTCAGCTCGGTCTCGTTGTAGACGATTTCCATGGCCCGGCCACCGAGCACGTAGGACGGTCGCACGACGATGGGAAAACCCACCTCCCGGGCGCCGGCGATGGCCGTGTCGAGATCCGTGGCTGTGCGGTTCTGCGGCTGGCGAAGGCCCAGCTTGTTGATGAGCCCCTGAAAGCGCTCCCGGTCTTCGGCCCGGTCGATGGCGTCTGCCCGGGTACCGATAATGGGTACACCGGCCGCCTCAAGATCCTCCACCAGCTTAAGCGGCGTCTGGCCACCAAACTGCACGATGACACCCTCAGGCTGCTCAACGTCGCAGATTGCGAGCACGTCCTCAAGGGTCACCGGTTCGAAGTAGAGGCGGTCGGAGGTGTCGTAATCGGTGGAGACCGTCTCCGGATTACAGTTGACCATGATGGTCTCGAAGCCGTCCTCGCGCATGGCCAGCGCCGCGTGCACACAGCAGTAGTCGAATTCGATGCCCTGACCAATCCGATTCGGGCCGCCGCCGAGCACCATGATCTTGCGCCGGTCGGAGGGCATCGACTCGCACTCTTCTTCATAGGTGCTGTACATGTAGGCGGTGGTTGCCGGGAACTCCGCCGCACAGGTGTCGACGCGGCGGTAAACAGGGCGTACGTCGAGGCTCAGGCGATGCGCCCTGACTTCTGCCTCGGCACAGCCGAGGAGCACCGCCAGTCGCGCATCGGAAAAACCCTGTTGCTTGAGGCGGAACAGTTTTGTCTTGTCGAGGGCGTCGAGGCTGGCGGCAGCGACAGCCGTCTCGGAGGCGAGGATGTCTTCGATCTCCGCCAGGAACCAGGGATCAATGCTCGACAGCTCAAAAATATCTTCGAGGCTCATGCCATAGCGAAAGGCGTCGGCGACATACCAGATGCGCTCAGCACCGGCGTTGGAAACCTGACGCCTGAGAATGTCGCGGGCGTCTTCGCTGTCGAGATCAACCAGGGGATCGAAGCCACTCTTGCCAGTCTCGAGACCGCGGAGCGCTTTCTGCAGCGATTCCTGAAATGTCCGGCCGATGGCCATAACCTCACCAACGGACTTCATCTGCGTGGTCAGGCGATCATCGGCCTGAGGAAACTTCTCGAAGGTGAAGCGTGGCACCTTGGTGACCACATAGTCGATGCTCGGTTCGAAGGACGCCGGCGTTACGCCGGTGATGTCGTTAATCAGCTCATCGAGCGTGTACCCGACGGCGAGCTTCGCGGCGACCTTGGCTATGGGAAAGCCCGTGGCTTTGGAGGCCAGCGCCGAGGAGCGGGAAACCCGCGGATTCATCTCGATGACAACAATGCGCCCATCATCCGGATTGATGGCGAACTGGACGTTCGAACCGCCGGTCTCTACCCCGATCTCACGGAGCACCGCGATGGACGCGTTCCGGAGCAGCTGATACTCCTTGTCCGTAAGCGTCTGGGCGGGAGCCACGGTGATTGAATCGCCCGTGTGCACGCCCATGGGGTCAAAGTTTTCGATGGCGCACACAATGATGCAGTTGTCGCGCTTGTCGCGAACCACCTCCATCTCGAACTCTTTCCAGCCGAGCAGTGATTCGTCGATGAGCAGCTCGTTGGTCGGAGACAGGTCCAGGCCCCGGGCACAGATCTCCTCAAACTCCTGCTGGTTGTAGGCAATGCCGCCGCCGCTGCCGCCGAGGGTGAAAGACGGCCGGATCACGCAGGGAAAGCCGAGCTGAGCCTGCACCTGAATGGCTTCTTCCATGCTGTGCGCAATGGCAGAGCGCGGTGTCTCGAGACCAATGGCCTTCATGGCCTTGTCAAAGCGCTCCCGGTCTTCGGCTTTGTCGATGGCATCCTGGCTGGCGCCAATGAGCTCAACGCCGTGGGCCTCGAGCACCCCTTCCCGGACCAGGTCGAGGGCACAGTTGAGCGCCGTCTGCCCGCCCATGGTCGGCAGCAGCGCACTCGGTTTTTCCTTCTCGATGATGCGCGCCACCGTCTGCCACTCAACGGGCTCAACATAGGTGGCGTCTGCCATGGCCGGATCGGTCATGATTGTCGCGGGATTCGAGTTCACCAGAATGACCCGGTAGCCCTCATCGCGGAGCGCCTTGCAGGCCTGGGCACCGGAGTAGTCGAATTCGCAGGCCTGGCCGATGACGATGGGGCCCGCGCCAATGATCAGAATGGAGTCGAGATCCGTACGCTTCGGCATCAGCGGCTCCCTCCGTTGCCCTCAGCCATCATGTCCACAAACTGATCAAAGAGGTATTCGCAGTCCTGAGGACCGGGGCTCGCTTCCGGATGTCCCTGGAAACCAAAGGCCTGCCGGTCTGTGCGGTTGATGCCCTGGAGGGTCCCATCGAAGAGCGAAACGTGCGTTGTCTCCAGGCAGTTCGGCAGCGATTCAGCGTCCACGGCGAAGCCGTGGTTCTGGCTGGTGATGATCACCTGCTCCGAGCGCAGGTCTTTCACCGGATGGTTGGCACCGTGATGACCATGGGGCATTTTTACCGTCGCCGCTCCGCTAGCCAGCGCCAGCAGCTGATGACCGAGGCAGATGCCGAAAATGGGCCGGTCAGCGTCGAGCAGCGTGCGGATCGTATCGATGGCGTAGGTGCAGGGCTCAGGGTCGCCGGGGCCGTTGGACAGGAAGATGCCATCGGGCTTCAACGCCAGAGCCTCCTCGGCGCTCGTGCTTGCGGGCACAACGGTGATCCGGCAACCCCGGGAGGCAAGCAGGCGCAGAATGTTGCGCTTGACCCCGAAGTCATAGGCCACCACATGGAAACGTTCTTCCGACCGCTGGCCGTAACCCTCTGCCAGATCCCAGACCGATTCCTGCCAGTCGAGCTGATCGCTACGAGTAACCACCTTGGCAAGATCCATCCCGGCGAGACCGGGGAAATCTCGAGCGGCCCCCAGGGCTTCGGCTTCGGTCGCATCGCCGCCGATGATGCAGCCGGCAAGCGCCCCTTTTTCCCGGATGATTCGGGTCAAACGCCGCGTGTCGATTTCGGCGATGGCGACCACCTGCTCCGCGGCCAGGTATTCCGGCAGGGTCATGGTCATGCGCCAGCTGCTCGCGCGCTTCGGGAGCGTGCGGATCACCAGGCCGCTGGCCCAGACTTTGTCTGATTCCACGTCTTCGGGGTTGGCGCCGGTGTTGCCGATCTGCGGATAGGTGAGGGTGACGATCTGCTGGGCGTAGGAGGGATCCGTGAGGATCTCCTGATAGCCGGTCATGGCCGTGTTGAACACAACCTCACCAACAGACCTGCCCTCAATACCAATGGACGTCCCGTGAAACAGGCTGCCGTCCTCAAGGGCGAGTAACGCCGGTGTCAATGTCGTGCCCAAACCTCGTTGAAGAACCTTACGACCCGTTGCGGACGACCCGTGCCGACGCGCCGCCGGATTCATGAGCCGCTCACAAAAAGGCGAGATGCAAACGCGCGTCCTCCGCCTACGTTCGATCCCGCCTGGATTGGGTGGCGTAGTCTACCGGAGAGGTTCAGTGAAACCTAGTACATCCTGCATGTCGAAGAGCCCGGACTCGCGCTCTGCAAGAAAGCGCGCCGCACGCAGGGCGCCCTGGGCAAAGTTGGCCCGACTCTGCGCCCGATGGGTGATCTCGATGCGTTCGCCGGTGCCGGCATAGAGCACCGTGTGGTCGCCGACAATGTCGCCGCCGCGAACCGTTGCGAAGCCAATAGTGCGGTCTTCCCGGGGACCCGTTGTGCCCTGGCGGCCATAAATGGCGTCACGTTCCAGATCGCGGCCCAGGGTGTCCGCAAGGATTTCGCCCATACGCACGGCCGTACCCGAGGGAGCATCAATCTTGTGCCGGTGGTGAGCCTCGATCACCTCCACGTCCACATCATCACCGAGCACGTCGGCGGCAATTTCAATGAGCTTGAAGACGACGTTGACACCCACGCTCATGTTCGGCGCCTTCAGAATTGCCGTAGCTTCCGCCGCGGCCTCAATCGCTGCCTGCCCCGCGGCATCGAAGCCCGTGGTGCCGATGACGAGCTTGCGCCCATGCTCGGCCAGGATCGGCAGCAGTTCGAGGGTCGCCTCAGGAACACTGAAATCGATGAGCACGTCGAAGTCGGCCAGCGCGGCGTTGACGTCAGCGCTGACGGCAACGTCGAGGGTTCCGGCACCCACAAGGTCCCCAGCATCGGTGCCGAGCAGCGGACTGTCGGGGCGCTCAAAGGCCGCTCCAAGACTGAGATCCTCGCTGCCATGAATCAGCTCGATGAGGGTTTTCCCCATTCGACCGGCAGCACCAGTCACTGCAACGCGCATTACGCCCTCCCGCTGTTTTCTGTTGCAGCCGCTGCTCTGCGACCGCCGCCGGTTTCTTTAAGACCGTCTAAGCCCGTCGCTTCCCGGAGGCTTGCGCCACCTTGGATTCCCGGGTCAGGATTTAAGCCCGTCGAAGAAGTCCTTCACGCCCTGAAACCACGAGGTTTCCTGCGGCGAATGCTTCGCACCGCCCTCACCCAGGGACTGCTTGAAGTCCTTTAACAACTGCTTCTGATGGTCGTTCAGATTAACGGGGGTTTCCACATTGATCTTGCACAGGAGATCGCCGATGCCGCCACCGCGGACCGGGGTCACGCCCTTCCCGCGCAGACGGAACACCTTGCCGGTCTGGGTTTCCGCCGGAATCTTCAGCTTCACGCGGCCGTCGAGGGTCGGCACTTCAATCTCGCCGCCAAGGGCCGCGTCCACAAAAGACACGGGCATCTCGCAGAAGAGGTTTCTGCCGTCGCGAACGAAAATCGGGTGCTCACGCACCTCTACCTGCACATAGAGGTCTCCCGGAGGCCCGCCGTTAAAGCCGGCTTCTCCCTCGCCGGACAGGCGGATCCGATCGCCGGTATCGACGCCGGGCGGAATGCGCACAGAGAGCTTCTTACGCTTTTCCACGCGGCCGCTGCCACCGCAGTTCGTACAGGGATCGGGGATGATCTGACCGGTACCACGGCAGCGCGGACAGGTCTGCTGCAGCGAGAAGAAGCCCTGCGCTACGCGGATCTGACCAACCCCGCCACAGTCCGGGCAGGTAATGGGTGAAGTGCCCGGCTTGGCGCCGGTGCCATCACAGACTTCACACACCGAGAGGACGGGGACGTCGATCTCGACGTTGTCACCGGCAACGGCCTGTTCCAGGGTGAGCTCCAGGCCATAGCGGAGATCGGCACCGCGCTGCACGGAGCTGCGGCCGCCGCGACCCTGGGCGCCGCCAAAGATGTCGCCAAACACATCGCTGAAGATGTCGCTGAAGCTGCCGCCGGCAAAGCCGTCGCCCATGCCACCCATGCTCGGGTCAACGCCGGCGTGGCCGAACTGGTCATAGGCCTGGCGCTTCTCGCCGTCCGCGAGCACCTCGTAGGCTTCCGTCGCTTCTTTGAAACGCTCTTCGGCTTCCGGGTCGTCAGGATTCCGGTCCGGATGGTTCTTCATGGCGAGACGACGGTAGGCCTTCTTAACATCGGCCTCATCGGCATCCCGGGTGACCCCGAGTACCTCGTAGTAGTCGCGTTTCGCCATGGTCTTCACTTGCCTCTCTCTGCTTATGCTCTCAGGCGCTCTTGTGGTTGAGCGCTTTCTACAGGGCTGTCTTGGTTTTTTGTGTCTCTTCTGTGTCTTTGCCGCGCTATACAGGAAAGGGGGCCTGCGCCCCCTTTACCAGACGAACCCGACTAACCCGACTAACCCGACTAACCCGAATAGCCGGACCCGATCATCGTCGCATGGCCTGTCGCCTAGGACGAAGCAGGCGCCAGCCAGCTGCCTGGCGCCAAGGATGCGGCGGTCGCTCCCGGGGAACGTGGCCGCTCGATCAGTCCTTCGTCTCGTCGTCCTTCACTTCTTCGAATTCCGCATCCACGGCATCCGAGTCAGCGCCGCCGCTGCTGGCTTCCGGGCCAGCCCCATCCGGGCCCGCACCGGCTGCCGCCGCTTCCTCGGCGTACATCTTCTGCGCGAGGGAGGCAGAGGCTTCCGAGAGCGCCTGCATCTTCGCTTCGATGTCGGCCTTGTCGTCGCCTTTCAGGGCTTCTTCGAGGGCCGTGGCCGCGCTTTCGATGGCCGCCTTCTCTTCTTCCGTCGCCTTGTCTCCGGCGTCGGTCACCGTCTTGCGGGCCGCATGCACAAGACCGTCGGCCTGGTTGCGGACGTTGACCATTTCTTCGAACTTCGCGTCCTCTTCCGAGTGCGCTTCCGCATCGCGGACCATCTGGTCGATCTCGTCCTCGGAGAGACCGGAAGAGGCCTTGATGACAATCGACTGCTCCTTGCCCGTGGCCTTGTCCTTCGCAGACACGTTCAGGATACCGTTCGCGTCAATATCGAAGGCAACCTCGATCTGCGGCATGCCGCGCGGTGCCGGCGGGATGTCTGCCAGATCAAAGCGGCCCAGGGACTTGTTACCTGCCGCCTGTTTCCGCTCACCCTGGAGCACGTGAATGGTCACCGCCGTCTGGTTGTCGTCGGCCGTTGAGAAGACCTGCGTCTTCTTGGTCGGGATGGTCGTATTCTTCTCGATGAGCACGCTCATCACCTGGCCCAGGGTTTCGATACCGAGGGACAGCGGCGTCACATCAAGGAGCAGCACGTCCTTCACGTCGCCGGCGAGGACCGCGGCCTGAATGGCAGCGCCCACGGCAACAGCTTCGTCGGGGTTCACGTCCCGGCGCGCTTCTTTACCGAAGAACTCCTTAACCTTCTCCTGCACGAGCGGCATGCGCGTCTGACCACCAACGAGAATCACATCATCGATGTCGCTGCCGGACAGGCCGGCATCTTCCAGCGCCGTTTTGCAGGGGCCGAGGGTCCGCTCAACAAGATCTTCCACCAGCGACTCGAGCTTGGCCCGGGTCAGCTTCAGCACCAGGTGCTTAGGCCCGGACTGGTCGGCGGTGATATAAGGCAGGTTGATTTCCGTCTGCTGGCTGTTGGAAAGCTCAATCTTGGCTTTCTCCGCCGCTTCCTTCAGGCGCTGCAGGGCCAGCGGATCATTGTGCAGATCCACGCCGTTATCTTTCTTGAACTCATCGGCCAGGTAGTCGATGACCCTGAGGTCGAAGTCTTCACCGCCGAGGAAGGTATCGCCATTCGTCGACAGCACCTCAAACTGATGCTCGCCGTCGATGTCGGCAATCTCAATGACGGACACGTCGAAGGTACCGCCGCCGAGATCGTAAACGACAATCTTGTGATCGCCGCGCTGCTTATCCATGCCATAGGCGAGGGCAGCCGCCGTCGGCTCATTGATGATGCGCTTAACCTCGAGACCGGCAATGCGGCCGGCGTCCTTCGTCGCTTGACGCTGAGAATCGTCGAAGTAGGCGGGGACGGTGATCACGGCTTCGGTGACTTCCTCACCAAGATATTCCTCGGCCGTCTTCTTCATTTTCTTCAGGGTTTCCGCCGAGATCTGCGGCGGTGCAAGCTGATCGCCCTTTACTTCGATCCAGGCATCACCGTTTGAGGCCTCAACGATCTTGTAGGGGACCATCTTGATGTCTTTCTGCACCACGTCGGACGCGAACTTGCGACCAATCAGGCGCTTCACGGCAAAAAGCGTATTGTCCGGGTTGGTGACGGCCTGCCGCTTGGCGCTCTGACCAACCAGAATTTCGCCGTCGTCCGTGTAGGCGATGATGGAAGGCGTCGTGCGATCGCCCTCGGAGTTCTCAATGACCTTAGCGTCCTTACCTTCAAGGACGGCGACACACGAGTTTGTTGTGCCGAGGTCGATGCCGATGACTTTACCCATTACTAGTCTCCACTTTGCGTACCCCTGCCGATCGCCTCATCCGGCTGGCTGGGTCTGCGGTCCATATTCCGTTTACTGTCTTCTATATTTGGTCGCCAGGCGCCGATTCAAGGGCATCCAGCGGCATTTTCAGGGCCCCGGAGCGCACCAGAGGTCTACGCTCGGCTCGGGCCTTAAGGCTCAAGCCGGCGCTTTGCTCACAACAACCATCGCCGCCCGAACCAGACGCCCATTTAAGGTGTAGCCAGGCTGCATCACGTCGATGACGGAGTTCGGCTCGGCGTCCGGGTTTTCCACCATGGCCATGGCTTCGTGATGCTGTGGATCAAAGGGCTCGCCAAGGGGGTGTATGCGGCTGACGCCAGATTTCTCGAGCACATCCAGAAAGAGTTTCAGGGACAACTCGAGCCCCTCA
Organism: Pseudomonadota bacterium; assembly: GCA_039180365.1. Lineage (GTDB taxonomy): Bacteria > Pseudomonadota > Gammaproteobacteria > Pseudomonadales > Azotimanducaceae > SZUA-309. Next base: position 3,130 of record JBCDDI010000007.1, on the reverse strand, counting down.
CTATTGGCCTTGCTGCCTTCCGCACCGGATGTCTCTACGGCTGCCGCTTCAATGCCCTTCTCCAGGCTGTCGACCACCGGGAGCAGGTCCGCGGCGAACTTCTCCAGGGCAAACTTGTGCGCGTTTTCAACATCGCGAGCCGCACGCCGGCGCGTGTTCTCCGCTTCCGCCTGGCTGCGCAGCGCCTGGTCTTTCAGAGCCGCCACTTCCGCCAGGGCCGCTTCCAGCAGCGTGCTCAGGTCCTCGCCGGATGCCCCTTCGGCTGCTCCTTCCGCTCCTCCTTCACCAGACGCCTCAACGTCAGGATTTTCGTCAACAATCTGGTCGACATCCTCCTCGAGGTTGTCGCGTTTGTCGTCAGAGTCTGCCATCTGGGCCCCTCGAAAAAGTCTCACGGTTTAGTGCCTCGAGGAGATGGGGGCAGGCGAGCGCACTATCAAGGCTCTAGTGGGATCTTTTTTCCCGCTGCCGGCTCAGGGTTGCCGCGCCCCCCGCCGGGGGTCAGTTCTGGTTGATGGCCTCGCCGAGCAGGCGCGCGGTCACGTCGACAACGGGGATCACAGCCTGGTAGGCCATACGAGTTGGACCGACAACGCCGAGCACACCGGCCAGCTCGCCGGAGACCTCGTAGGGCGCTGTGACCACAGAGACTTCGTCGAAGAGTTCATAACCGGACTCTTCGCCGATGAAGAGCTGAATCCCATTCGTCTCAAGACAGCGGTCAAGGAGGTGCAGGATGCTGCCTTTATGAGAAAAGGCATCGAAGAGGGTGCGAATGGTGTCTGTGTCGGCGCTCATATCCAGGAGCCGGTTCTCGCCAGCAACAATCACCTGCGTGCTGTCGCTGGTATCCGCGGCTTCTTCCTCCACAAAGACCTGACTGGCGACATCGATGGCCGTCTGCATGAGCGAGTCCATGCGATCCTTGTCTGCCTGCATGCTGGCCAGCACCGCGGTGCGAATGCTCATGAGTGAGCGGCCACCGAACTCGCGGGTGATGAAGTTGGCGGCCTGGGTGAGCTCCACCTCCGTGTACTCACGGCCCGTGTGGATCACCCGGTTCTCCACCTCCCGGTCGTTCAGGACCAGAATCACGAGCACTCGATCGCCGGACAGCGGCAGGAATTCCACCTGTCGGAGCGCTACGTTATCCCGCCGCGGCAGGGTAATTACGCAGGTCATCTGTGTGAGATGAGAGAGCATGCTGGACGCCGAATTGACCAGCTCCTGCGGCGACAGGTCGGGATTCAGTTCCGCTTCAAGACGCTCCAGCTGCCGGGCTTCCGGCGGATCCAGGGAGATGAGCGTGTCGACGAAAAAGCGCAGCCCGCGGTTGGTCGGCACTTTACCCGCCGAGGTGTGCGGCGAGGCCACCAGACCCCGGGCCTCGAGATCCGCCATGATGTTACGGACCGTGGCAGAGCTCACGCCGACCGTGGGGAGCGATGCGAGCCGTTTCGAAGCAACGGGAATTCCCTCGGCGAGGTATTCCTCTACGAGCATCTTGAACAGCGCTTGCGCGCGGGGATCGACCGCTTCATCCACGAGCTAGAACCACCAGCTTAGACCCGTTTGTCGGCGACTTTCGCGCGACTACCGCTCCATCTTTCTGAGCTGACACGACGCCGTTTTCGGCTACGACTTCAGCAATGGCTTCCAGTACCATCTATAGCCGTTGTCTGTGCCTCGCGCAATGCTGAAGAGTCTAACCGTCAGTAACTTTGCCCTCGTCGACGCCCTGGAAATCCACCTGGGTCCGGGGCTGACCGTCATCACCGGCGAATCCGGCGCGGGGAAATCGATCCTGCTCGCCGCCCTGTCGCTTGTCCTTGGCGAACGCGCGGCGAGTGACACCATCCGCCCCGGCGCCGAGCGGGCGGAAGTCAGCGCGGAATTCGACGTCAGCGCCATCGAGACCGCTATGGCCTATCTGGAAGAACAGGCCTTGGAAGATCCGGAGGAGCCCGGTCGCGTTCTCGTCCGCCGCGTCGTCAGCCGCGACGGCCGCTCGAGGGCCTACCTCAACGGCACGCCGGTTAATCTCGGGGTGCTGCGTACCCTGACCGCCGGTCTCATCGACATCCACGGTCAGGACGACAATGTGCGCCTGGCTGATGGCCAGGTGCAACGGGCGCTCCTCGACGGCTACGGTGTCAGCCGCAAACTGCTCGCCGACTGTCGGGCCGCCTATCGAGCCTGGCAGCAGGCCAGCGCCGAACACGCAGAGCTCGAGGCATCCGTTCGAAGCAGCGAAGATCGTGCGGCCCTGCTCCGCTACCAGCTCGAGGAGCTGGATACAGCTGCACCGGCACCGGGAGAGTTCGAAGGCATCGAGCAGCAGCACAAACGCCTCTCCCAATCCCGGGAGCTGAAATCCGCAGTTGCCGACGTGCTGATGCTGCTGGAGGGCGCGGATCCGTATGCCGAGGCGCAATCGAGTCTGGCTCGGCTGGACGACGACCATGAGGCGCTCCGTGCGGCCCGGGACACGCTGTTGACGATCAGCGATCTGGCCGCGGATGCAACTCGGGACCTGCGCAGCTATGACGACAGCCTGAGCGACGACCCGGAGGCACTTCGTGAGCTGGATGCGCGCCTGGAACTGCTCCATGAGCTCGCCCGGAAGCATCGGGTCCAGCCGGAGGCGCTGCCGGAGCATCTCTCAGCCTTAACGAGCGAACTCGAATCTCTGAGCAGCGATCGCGGCGCACTGACAGAGCTTGAAGAGGCAAAGGTGCGCTTTGAGAAGGCCTATCGAAAGCACGCGGCCGCGCTGACAAAAGCCCGCAGAAAAGCCGCCGACGGCTTCTGCCAGGCCGTCAGCGAACATATGCGGACCCTCGGTATTAAAGGCGGCGCGCTGGCCATCGAGTTCCACCCTCAGGAATCGGAGACCGGCGCCGAAGCGGTCGAGTACCAGTGCGTGACCAACCCCCGCTACCCGGCGGCGCCGCTGTCGCGCATTGCTTCCGGCGGCGAACGGGCCCGGATCAGTCTTGCGATTCAGATCGTTGCAGCGGCCAAAAACCAGCTGCCGAGTCTCATCCTCGATGAAGCAGACGTGGGAGTCGGAGGCACAACGGCGGATACCGTCGGCCGCCTGCTGCGCGGTCTTGCCGGTCACACACAG
>JBCDDI010000006.1:0-23624 GCA_039180365.1 Pseudomonadota bacterium | reverse complement strand
GGTACCGGGAGGCTGGAATTGTGGCTGCAGATATCAGTCAGAGCGAGAGGGTTGGCCTTCCAGCAACCGCCGGAAGGCTGCGATCTGCTCCATGTGCAGTATCCGTTCTTTCTGGCCTATGCCGCTATTGGTGAGGCGCGGGCCCTCGGTTTGCCGGTGGTCTGCTCCTTTCACGTGCAGCCGGAGAACATTCTCAAGAACCTGCATCTGCCGAGCCGTGCCCTGAGCCGGCTGCTCTACCGGTTTTTTGTCCGCTTTATCTACGCCCGCGCTGACTATGTGGTCACGCCGTCGGCCTTCGCCGCAGAACTCCTCCGGAAGAACGGGCTCGAGCGGCCGATCACCGTCGTCTCTAACGGTGTACCGCAACGGTTTTTCGACATCGAGCGGGCACCGGCGGGCGACAAACATCTGCTGCTCTCGGTGGGTCGCCTTGCGAGCGAAAAGGAGCAGGAAACGCTGCTTCAGGCCGTGGCGCAGTCTCGACACCGGGACAGGATCGAGATTGTGCTGGCTGGTGTAGGTCCCCGGGAAGAGAGTCTGAAGCGTCTTGCGAAACGCCTTAAGCTCGCAGCGCGCATCGGCTGGGTGGACGATACAACCCTGAATGATCTCTACGGCCGGGCCGATGTGTTTGTGCACGCGGGAACCATCGAGTTGGAGGGGATGTCAGTGCTTGAGGCGATGGCGGCGGGTAATGCCGTTGTTGTGTCTGATTCGGCAGAAAGCGCCTGTGCCTCTCTGGTGACCGAACCCAGAGCCCGGTTTCGCATGGGCGACGCCGCGGATCTGGCGGCACGCATCGACGCCTGGCTCGATGATCCGGCTGCGCGTGCCGCCGAGGGCAGAAAAAACCGTCTCTTTGCCCAGACGCTCAGTCACGAGAAGGCAACCCGGCGCCTGAAGAACTTCTATGCGGATGTGCTCGGCAACCGTGAGCCGGACGTTCTAGAAGTTTCACTGACCGGGACCTCTTGAACTTCCTCGCGACGGCGCTCGAGCGCTGGGTCGCTCTCGTCGAGCGCCATCCCGGAAGGTTTCTGCTGGTGATCCTGGTGCTTTCCGGGCTCTGTGGCTTTCAGGTGTTGACCGGCTTTGCCATTAACTCGGATCTCGGTCGTCTCATCCGACCGTCGGATGACCTGCGCTGGTATCAGGCCGACGAAGCCTTCAAAGCCCGTTTCCCGGCCTTCCAGCAGACGTCCCTCGTTGTTGTGTCCGGCGCCGACGCGGGTGACGTGGATCGGACGGCGCTCGAGCTCGCCGAAGTATTTCGTGCGAGCGACGCCTTCGAGTTTGTCTTTGCCCCGGCCCTGGATCCCTTTCTGCGCAACCACCGCGCCTACTTCCTTGATGCAGAGCTTCTTGCGGACTGGATCACCGGGGTTCAGTACGACTACGGCGCGCTGCTGCGCCTGGCCGATGGGGCGGATCTTGCGAATGCGGCCTTCACTTTCGCCGATCAGGTCAGCGCCACGGACGGACTGCGCTTACCCACGGTTTTGAGGACGCTGGCCGATCAGTTCCAAAGTGATGTACCGGAGACGCTGCGCGTCGAAGCCTATCCGCACCTGGTCCCGGACGATGACGTGCACTATCTGGTCATCATCCTCAAGGGACTGCAGAATCTCAGCGTCGAGCTGCCGAATGCGGAGCAGGTGGCGACGATTCGTCAGCTGATGGACACTGTTACACCTCCAGAAGGTGTGCGGCTCCGGCTCACGGGTGAGGTGCCGCTTGCCCATGAAGAGATCAGTACCGCGCTGGATGGGATTGCCATTGCCGGCATGATCTCTCTGGTGCTTCTCGCGCTGATCCTGCACTTCGGCGTTGGCTCCTGGCGCATCATTGCCGCAACCTTCGCGCTGCTCGGCGTGGGCGTACTCTGGACCCTGGCCTTTGCGGTGACGGTCGTGGGCGCTTTCAACACCCTGTCACTGATGTTTGTTGTCATGTTTTTCGGACTCGGCGTCGACTTTGCCGTGCACTATTCACTGCGGGCCAGAGAGGCCGCCGGGGCTGGTGCGCCCTCGCTGGCGCAGAAGACGGCGGCGCGGGACATTGGCTCAGCGCTCGGTCTCTGCATGGTGACCTCGTCGTTGGCCTTTCTCGCCTTTCTGCCAACGGACTATCTGGCCCTCGGGGAACTCGGCATCATCTCCGCCGGTGGGATGGCCATTGCGTTTCTGCTTACGGTTACGCTGCTCCCCGCGATCTACGCGTATTTCGGGTTACCGGCTGAAGACGGGCCCTCAGCAACCAGGGCTCCGCGGGGAACCGCCCTCCTTGCGCTGCTCGAGCACCCCGCCCGTGTGCTCCTGCTGGTGGCAATGCTGGGCCTTCTGGGTGCCTGGCTCGCCCGGGACCTTCGCTTCGACTACAGCGTATTGGCCCTTCGTGATGCGGATTCCGAAGCCATGGCGGCACTCCTTGAGCTGCAGGATGCGGGGGTGACGACGGACTACAGCATCAACGTCATGGTGAATCCGGACGAAGACGCGCAGGGCCTGGAGCAGGCTCTTGATGCCCTCGATGCAAGCGGACCAGTGCTCTCGCCGGAATCCATCGTACCTGCCGAGCAGCAGGCAAAGGCCGCAGCGCTTGCGGAGCTTGAGCGGCTCCTCGACACCGTTGGCCCGGTGTTACCTGCAGACGCTGAGTTTGCGGAAGAAGGACTTCGTGAAGCACTGCTCTATCTTGAGGAAGTCCGCGGCAAGGTGAGCCGTGAGGATGAGGCGCGCCTCGATGCGTTTTCGCGCGGGCTCAAGGCGGTGATTGCCGAGCCGGAACGCCTGGCCAACCTGAATCGAGCCCTCGAAGCCTCTCTCGCGGAGGAGCTTGACGACCTGCGTCGGATCGTCGCGGCGCAACCCTTCGGCTTTGAGGCGCTACCAGCTGACCTTCGGGCACGGCTTGTGGCGCCAGACGGCACCCGCCTGCTGACCGTGGCGCCAGCGCGAGCCATCGATGATCGGGCGGCGACAGATGCCTTCGTCGAAGCTGTTATGGAGGTCACCCCCGCCGTTGCGGGCCGTGCCATCGTCGAGTGGGGGGTAGGTAGTGTTGCTGCACGGTCCTTTGTAGAGGCCGTCGTGCTTGCGGTCAGTGTGATATCCGTCCTGTTGGTTATCTATTTCCGCGGCCTGGTGCTGCCGCTGATTGTGCTGACGCCGCTCGTGCTCAGCACGATCATGACCTTTGCCGTGATCGAAGTGACCAGCCTGACGCTCAACATGGCAAACATTCTCGTTGTGCCTTTGATCTTCGGTCTCGGTGTCGACACGGGCATTCACGTGGTGCACCGATTCACTGCCTTGCAGCACGCGGGCCCCGAAGGGGTTGCAACGCTGTTGCGCTCGAGCACGGCCCGGGCGGTGCTCATCAGCGGTCTCACCACCATCGGCACCTTCTTCTCCCTGTCCTTCAGTCCCCATGCGGGTGCAGCTTCCGTTGGCATCCTGCTCACGGTGGCCATCGGGTTCATGCTGGTGACGACTTTTCTGGTGGTGCCGGCGTTGCTGACGCTGCGTGCTTCCAGGATCGCGCGAGGCTGAGGTTCCTCAGGGTTTCGATCGGGAGCGCATGACCCTGACGTTCGGTTGGATCATTGGCCGCACGTGGGAGAGCGGTAGCGGTTTGGAAAAGAGGAAACCCTGGGCGTACTCACAGTCGTGCTCCACGAGAAACTCATACTGCGCCTTCGTTTCCACACCTTCTGCAACCACCTCCATGTTCAGTCGATGCGCCATGGCGATGACGGCGGAGGTGATGGCTTTATCGTCTTCACTTTCCGGAATGTCCATGACGAAGCTGCGGTCGACCTTCACTGTATTGATCGGGAACTTCTTCAGGTAATTCAACGAAGAGTAGCCCGTACCGAAATCGTCGATGGCGAGGCGGACGCCAAGCTCGTGGAGCTGGTTGACGGTTGCGATGGCGGCGTCAACGTCGCCCATGAGCATGGTTTCGGTGATTTCTATCTCGAGTGTTGACGGGTTCAGGCCGGTTTCCCTGAGATTACGCCGTATGGTGCTGACCAGGTTCGGGTCCCGGAACTGGCGCGGGGAGATGTTCACGGCGATCTGAATATTGCGTTTCGCCTGGTCGCAAAGGGCCTTCCCGGTTTCGCAGGCTTCCTGAATGATCCAGTTGCCCATGTCGACGATAGCGCCGGTTTCTTCGGCCACTTCAATAAACTCGAAGGGCGACAGCAGCCCGCGCTCCGGATGCTCCCAGCGGATCAGGCATTCGACGCCGACGATCTGCTGATCCGCCAGACGCACCTTCGGCTGGTAGTAGAGGACAAACTCGTTCCGCTCGAGCGCCCGGCGCAGCTCATACTCGGTGCGCAGCCGCTTAACGGCATTGGTGTTCATCTCTTCGCTGTAGAAGTGATAGGTGTTGCGGCCCTGCTCCTTGGCCCGATACATGGCGAGGTCGGCATTCTTCATGAGCGAGTTCGGATCCGTGCCGTCCTGGGGCACGATGGTGATACCGATGCTGGTGGTGACCACCAGCTGGTGTCCGGAAATACTCAGGGGCTGGCGGAGCATGGAGAGAATTTTGTCTGCCACGTGGCTCGCGTCACTCGGCGACTTGATATCGAAGAGCAGCACCGTGAACTCGTCGCCGCCGAGGCGGGCTACCGTGTCCTCCTTGCGCACACAGCTCGTCAAGCGCGTCGAGACTTCCTGCAATAGCACGTCACCAACCTCGTGGCCGAGGGTATCGTTCACGCGCTTGAACTGATCGAGATCCAGATACAGCAGCGCCGAGAGGTGTCGGGAACGCTGAGCATGGTCAACGGCCTGGCCCAGACGGTCATAGAAGAGTCGCCGGTTCGCCAGATTCGTGAGCGTATCGTAGAAGGCCATGCGCTCCATACGGCTCTGCGAGCTCTTCATCTCTGTGATGTCGGCGATCTGCCCGATGAGGTAGAGGGGACGATTCTTCGCGTCGCGCTGCACCACAACGTGAAAGTTTGTCCAGACCTCGAGCTTGTCTTCCCGCAGCATGCGGCATTCGGTGCGGATCGTGTCGTCACGCCCGGACGCGAGCTTGCGAAAGGTTTCCTTCAACTGGCCGCGGTCTTCCGGCGGGACCAGCCGGGAGATATGTACACCGGCGAGGGGGGATTTTTCGTAGCCCAGGACTTCGGCGGCGAAGTTGTTTGCCTGGAAGATCTTTCCTTTCAGATCGATAAGCACGATGCCGATCGGCGAGTTTTCGAAGGCGCTGCGGAACCGCTGTTCCGACTCTTTGAGCTTCGCTTCGGCCTCGCGGAGCTCGTTGACATTCTTAACGATGCAGAGTACGCAGGGCTCGCCCTTGATCTCGATGTAGGTGGCAGACACCAGGCTCTGAACGCGGAAGCCGCTCTTTGTGTAAAAAGTCATCTCCCGGTTCGAGAAGTAACCCTGGCGGCTCAGGGCGTCCGTTGAGGACTCCAGCGCGTCGCTTTCCTCGAAGACGTTCAGCTCATAGAGAGATTTGCCAACGAGCTCCTCGCGGACGTAGCCGGAAGCACTCAGGAAAGAGACGTTCACGTCATAGATGGTCAGGTCGCGCTGCGTAAGAATGACGATGCCGTCCGGACTGCGGGTGAATACCTGCTCGAACTTCTCTTCGCTGGACCTGAGCGCCGCTTCTGCCTGCAGTCTTTCGCTGATGTCGCGTCCGATACAGAGCGTGCACAACTCGCCATCGATCTCGACGTAGCGCAGTGAGATCTCCACCTTGATGACGTCGCCGTTTTTCGCCCGGAGCTGGGTTTCCAGGTCCGTCGTTTCCTTTGATTCACCAAGCTTGCGGATGATCTGGCGCCGTTCACTGGGATCGGCCCAGAGTTCGAGGTCCACCTCGAGAAAGCCAATGGCTTCCTCCCGCGTATACCCGAGGAGCCGGGTAAAGCTCGCATTGAAGTCGAGAATCAGAGAATCCGACTGGCGAACGATGAGGATGGCGTCCGGGCTCGAATGGAAGATCCGCGAGAAGCGCGCTTCGGAGCTGCGAAGCTGTTCGAGAGAGGCGAGCTGCTCATGGGTGTCTTTACAGACCAGAGCGATGGCGTTTTCGCGATCACCGAGGCCCATGATCGAGGCGGAAACAAAGTGCACGGAGCTCGGCTTTTTCTTGTGGCCGCCGGGCTGCAGCTTGAGTTTGGCGAATTCCGCAGATTTACCCGCGTCGTTCTGGACTTTCTTGAAGGCGCCTATGAATGCCTTGTGCTCATCTTTGCCGATGTAATTCAGGATGCTCTGACCGTCGAGGCTTCGCCCGGGTCCGGTCAGCAGATCCATGGCCGCGGAGTTGGCGTAAGTGATACGGCCCGTGTGGTCCGTGTTGATGATGAGGTCCGTGGAAAGATCCAGGGTGCGCTGCAGCCGTGCCTGGGTCAGGTGTGCTTCCGAACGGGCGTCGTGGGTGGCCGACAGATCGAGTACCTGCACAACCACGTACTCGGGTCGACCGTTGTCACTTCGCAGCAGGCTCGCATGAGCGCTGGTCCAGACGGTTTTGCCGCTCGCCGTCGTGACAAAGCCCTCGATATTGATCCGGCCCCCTTCGAGCAGCACGCGGCGATCGCTCTGAACCTTGTCCCAGACCTCGCCGTCTATGAAGGCCGAGAGCGGTTCGCCAATCATCTCTTCGAGGGGACGTTCGCTGATTTCGGCAACGAGGTTGTTGGCCCAGATGATCCGGCCGTCCAGATTGAGCAGCAGCAGGCCGGCAGGCGAATCCTTGAAGGTCTGTGCGAAACGCAGCGGCGCGGCCCGGCGCCGGACGCGGTGGATGGCATAGCCGAGGAGGCACAACGCACCGACGGTGAGCAGTGCATAGAGGGTAAATTCCGGTCGATAAATAACGACGGCCGCGGCTGCCAGGGCGGCAGCAAGGGGACTCCCCAGAGCAAGCAGGGAAATAAAGCGGTTGTGCAGCATCGTCTGTCGCTTCGGGCTATGCGCGTTTATCCTTCCGCACAACCACCTGTGGCATCGTCGTCCATGAACTACAGATTGAACGTATCCGTTGGTCGACAGGGCCTCTATGACATCACGCACAAAGTCATTGATCTGGTTGGGAATTCCGGAGTGGATGAGGGCCTGGTCACAGTTTTCGTGCGACACACGTCCGCGAGCCTGCTGATCCAGGAAAACGCTGACCCCAGCGCCCGGGAAGACCTCGAAAACTGGCTGAACCGGCTGGTGCCTGAGAACGACCCGCTCTACAGCCACACCCAGGAAGGCCCCGACGACATGCCCGCTCATATCAAGGCCGCGCTCACGGCGACGAGCCTGTCGATCCCGCTACTGGATCAGCAGCTCGCCCTGGGCATCTGGCAGGGGATCTTTCTCTGGGAACACCGCCATCACCGCGGTAACCGCGAGGTGATTGTGAACGTCATGGGAGGGGGTGATAGGTGATAGGTAAGGTGTAAGAGGTAAGGGGTGAGAGGCGTCAGCCGCATGTCCGGCGTCGACCCTTAAGGAGACTGATCGCCTTCGAGCACCGAGTCCATCCAGCGCCGGTGACCGTCCGGGTCGAGGATCATGGAGGAGAAGTAGAGCAGAAGCTCCCGGTGGGTCTGGTTCAGTCGGGCCTGGCCCATGGCCTTTTCCCCGGCTTTGCTGTTCACGAAGCGGAAGCACTCGGTGACGCTGGCTTCCGGCCCGAGAATGCTGGCAATGCGGCGATTCAGATAGGCGTGGAGCGGTTCCAGCTGTTCTTCTGTGAGCCCGGCATCGTCCGGATTCAGCACGATGTTGGCCCAGAGCGTTGCCACGTAGAGTTGATAAAGATCCCGGTCGACAAAACGTTCGTTCACGCAGGAACGCTCTTCGATATCCTGCAACACCTCGTCGAAGCGGCTTTGCATGTAGGTCTCGGTCATCGCCCGATTGTAGGCAAGCCCCGGAACGGCCACAAATCGGGGTGTGGTCCAACCTGATTGCGCCCCGCCTTGTTTTCTTGTCTTTCTCGGTTACCTTAGCCGATCCCATATTTCAGGAGTCACAGGCACCCGTGCTGCAATTTGACGCCATCGAGCTTCCGGAAGATACGGAAGCGCTTCGCGAAGAAGTCCGCAAGTTCATCGCCGCTAATGAAGACCTCATTGGTACGCCGAACTCAGACTTCACCACCGGCCACGACTCAGAGTTCTCTGCCCGCCTCGGTGAACAGGGCTGGATTGGTATGACCTGGCCGAAAGCCTACGGCGGCGGAGAACGTTCCTTTTTTGAACGCTATGTGGTGACGGAAGAACTGCTTGCGGCCGGGGCTCCGGTGAGCGCCCATTGGATTGCCGATCGGCAGAGCGGTCCGCTGCTGCTGCGTTTCGGCACAGAGGAGCAGAAGAACCGCTACCTGCCGGCCATCGTCCGTGGCCGGTCGTTCTTCTCCATAGGCATGAGTGAGCCGAACTCGGGGTCGGACCTCGCTTCCGTGCGGACGACGGCCGTGCGCGATGGCGATGGCTGGCGGATCAACGGCACCAAGCTCTGGTCAACGGACGCGCACCGCAATCACTACATCATCGCGCTGGTGCGCACCGATCCGGCGTCCGAACGTCATGCGGGGCTGTCCCAGATCATCGTCGATCTTAAAGAAGACGGCGCCCAGGTTCGGCCGATCCGCAACATGGGGGGCGGCGAAGACTTCAATGAGATTCTCTTCGACGATGTGTACGTACCGCTCGATCGCGTGGTTGGAGAGCCGGGCAACGGCTGGCAGCAGGTCACCAGCGAACTCGCCTACGAGCGCAGCGGCCCGGAACGCTTCCTGTCCGCCTTCCGGGTGCTTGTCGCCTTTGCTCAGGCTGCTGGTGCAAAACCGAGTCCGGAGGCGGCTGCCGTGATCGGCCGCGCCGCCGCCCATCTGACGACGCTCCGGCGTATGTCGATTTCTGTGGCGGGAATGCTGGAAGACGGTAAGAGCCCGGAAGTGGAAGCGGCCCTGGTGAAAGCCCTTGGTAACGACTTCGAAAAGCTGCTGCCGGAGATGGTGCGCCTGGCGGTGCCGGAAGGCGGCGACCTTGATGAAGGCTGGGCCGAGTTCCGGGCCCGCTATGCCGACACACTGCTTCTGTCGCCGTCCTTCACGCTCCGTGGCGGCACCCGGGAAATTCTCCGGGGTGTGATTGCCCGCGGTCTGGGGTTGCGCTGATGAGTACACGCACGCTACTGCTCGACACGGCGGACCGGATCTTCGCCGATCACTGCGACAAATCACTCCTCGACGCGGCAGAGCGCGGGGAGTTTCCCGAGGATCTCTTCAGCCTTGTCCGTGAGAACGGTTTTCAACAGCTGGCCATGGTGAGCTCCGGCGTTGACCTCGCGGATGCGCTCGCGGTGCTGACCACGGCGGGCCACCATGCGGCCCCACTGCCGCTGGCGGAGATGCTGCTGGCCAATCGCTGGCTCGACGATGATGCCGGGCTGACGTCCGTTGGCCTTGGCGACGCTTCCGGTGCGCGGGCCGTGCCCTGGGGGCGACGGGCGGATCGGGTCATCGCCATCGGCGCCGAAGGCGCCTGGCTCCTCGAGGATCTGGCCGTGGAAGCCGCCGTGAACCTGGCCGGTGAACCGCGGGATAAGATCCAGGCCGCAAAGAGCCAGCCGCTGGAGCTCAAAGAAGATGGCTATCTGCTCCTCGCGCTCAGTCGCGTGGCGCTGATGGCCGGTGGCCTCTCCCGTGCCCTTGAGCTGTCTCTCGCCTATGTGAACGAGCGGGAACAGTTCGGGCGACCGATTGCCAAGTTTCAGGCCGTGCAGCATCACCTGGCAGTGATGGCCGCGGAAACAGCGGCTGCGCTTCGGGCTGCTGATGCGGCCCTGGCCGGCATCGACGGTGAACGCGCCGAAGAGGAAGTGGCCGTCGGCAAAAGTCGGGTCGGTGAAGCGGTGCGCACGGTCGCGGAACTGGCCCAGCAGGTGCACGGCGCCATGGGGTATACCCACGAACATCGGCTCCACCACACCACCCGGCGCCTCTGGGCCTGGCGGGATGAGTTCGGCACGGAGCCGGTCTGGGAGCGCAGGCTGGGTGAAACGCTGGCGGCGCTTGTGGCTGCCGAGGGCGGGACCAGTCTCTGGTCCTTCATCGCAACTCGTGCCTGAGATTCCGGATCGCCCGGAACCGCCGCTCCTTATTGGGATTAGCGAGTGTCTGCTTGGCAGCGAGGTCCGCTACGACGGTAGTGGGGCGAAGTCTTCCTTTCCCCATGCGGCGCTCAAGAGTCTCTACGAGTACCGCGGCCTCTGTCCGGAGGTTGGTATCGGGATGTCCGTTCCCCGACCACCCATTCGACTGGTGGCTCGGGAGAGTATCCGTGCCGTCGGCGTCAAAGATGCGAGCATCGACGTGACGGATGAACTCGCCGCTTACGGCCGCGACCGGGCCGCAGAACTCGGCGATCTCTCGGGCTACGTGCTCATGAAGAACTCTCCGTCCTGTGGTCTCTTTCGGGTGAAGGTCTACCCGGACCGCGACGGTGCCCCGAGTCGAACCGGCACGGGCGTCTACGCCGCCGCACTTCAGCAGGCGCTGCCGAACCTGCCGCTGGAGGAAACCGGCCGCCTGAACGATGTGGTACTGCGGGAGAACTTTGTCACCCGCACTTTCGCCTACGCACACTGGCAGGCGCTGGAAAAGGCCGGCCTTATCCGAGGCCGACTCATCGAGTTTCACAGCCGCTATAAATATCTGCTCATGGCACACAGCGTGCCGGCCTATCAGGAAGCGGGGCGGCTGTTATCGAACCTGAAGGAAGATTTCGACGCGAAGGCCCAGCGCTACATTAACGTGCTGATGACGGGCCTGGCCTCCCCGGCGTCCCGCGGCGGGCATGCGAACGTCCTCGCGCATCTGCAGGGGTATCTCAAGCGCGAGCTCGACAGTACGTCCCGGCAGGAGCTTGCAGCCCTTATTCAGGCCTACCGGCAGGGCGAACAGCCGCTGCTCGCCCCGCTGGCGCTTCTGCGCCACCACTTCCGTCGCCATCCTGATGAGTACGTCACCTACCAGAGCTATCTGGATCCGCACCCCGAGGCAGCCGGTCTGCGTCGGCCGCTTTAGGAGCGGCGGGCCTCACCTCCGACTGGTTCGATACCGCACGACCGATCAGGCCAGCAACGGCCCGGACCCGCTGAGTTCCCGGGATGACTCCTGCAGGCTCTGCTGGCGATAGAGATCGTAGTAGTGCCCGCGGGCATCCATGAGCGCCTGGTGCGTCCCCGCTTCGGTGATGCGACCCCGCTCAATCACCAGAATCCGATCGGCGTTGCGGATCGTGGATAGCCGGTGGGCAATCACAAAGGCGATCCGACCTTCCAGGACGTTGGCGAGGCCCTGTTGGATCCGTTGCTCCGTTTCCGTGTCAACGGAAGAGGTTGCCTCGTCCATGACGAGGATCTGAGGATCCGCCAGGATCGCCCGGGCGAAGGACACGAGCTGTTTCTGTCCCGCGGACAGACGGCTGCCTCCTTCACCGGTTGGCGTAGCGTAACCGTCCTCAAACTGCATGACGAAGTCGTGGGCACCAGCCAGCCGCGCGGCGGCGATGACTTCCTCGTCCGTCGCATCCAGCCGCCCATAGCGGATGTTCTCCATGATGGAGCCGCTGAAGATGTGAGCGTTCTGCAGCACGATGCCGAGGTTCGATTGCAGCCAGTGCAGGCTGCGGTTGCGGTAATCGAGGCCGTCGATGAGGACGGCGCCCTGGGTTGGCTCGTAGAAACGACAGATCACGTTGACGAGCGTCGACTTCCCGCCGCCGGTTGGGCCGACAATGGCGATGGTCTCGCCGCGGTTTACCGTCAGATTGATCTCGCTCAGCACCGGGGTGGCTGGATCGTAGGCGAAACCCAGATCAGTCAGCTCGATGCTTTGAATGGCCGCCTCGCCGCCGTCCGGCGCATAGCGCGAGGCATCACCTCCGGCTGCCGTCCGGGCGTCGGCCTGGCGAGCCAGTGATTCGCGCACGGACGCTGAGTCCTGAATCTCCGGCTCTGCTTCAATGAGTGACAGAATCCGCTCTGCGGAGGCCTGGGCCATCTGCATCTCCGCAAACCAGTGGCCGAGCTGCTCCACCGGATCAAAGAAGTGGCGGGTGTAGGCCATGAAGGCGACCAGCGTGCCGGCGCTGATTGCGCCGCTGAACAGGTCAATGCCGCCGATCGCAAGCGCGAGCCCCGTAGCAAGGCTCGCCAGCGTGATGACGATGGGCACGTAAATGGCCGCCTGGGTCATATTCGTGACCGACGCAGTCTGCATCTTGTGCGTCAGTGTCTGGAACTCATCGAGGTTGGCTTCTTCCCTGACAAAGGCCTTACTTGTCAGCACACCCATGATGGCTTCGTTGTAGGCGCCGGTGATGCGGGAGTTTGTCGCCCGCACCTGCCTGGCACTCTTCAGGATCCGGCGCTGAAACTTGGTCGATACCCAACCGAGCACGGGCAGGATCGCCAGCACCACCACCGCAAGCTTGGGATTCATGAACAGCATCGCGACGGCAATGCCGAGCATCATGGTGGTGCCCCAGACGAGGTCCAGGAAGCCCCAGGCGAGGATGTTCGAAAGCCGTTCGCAGTCGGACGTCATGCGCGCCATGAGCCAGCCCACGGGTCGGTAGTCATAGAAGCTGAAAGACAGCCGTTGCAGGTTGTCGAAGCCGTCGCGGCGGATGTCGTGGCTGATGTGCGTGCGGATCTTGCCGCCCATCCAGATGAAGCCGCCGATGGACAGCGCTATGCCGATGGTCGTCAGCAGATAGGCGCCGATCCACGGCAGCAGGTTCGCCTCGGCACCGTCTGCCCCTACCGCATCAACCACGCCTTTGGTGATGAGCGGGTAGGCCACCTCGGCGCAGGCGGTCAGGAAGGCGAAGATCCCGAGCCAGGTGAGGTCCTTCGGATAGGCTTTCGCATAGCCGAAGAGCTTCTTCCAGAGGTCCAGGTTCATGCGTGCGGCGAGAGCCTCGTCATCGAAGCCGTCGTCATAGTTTTCGTCGTCGTAGCTGTTCATTGCTTCTGTCCTTCTGCGCCGGTCTTAAGCGCCGGCGCCTTTCGCGACGTCCTGGCGGATTGAGGCATCGAGGGCCCCCTGGATCTCGCAGAGGCGCCGGTAAGGTCCGTCCGCCTGCGCGAGACTTGCGTGATCTCCCAGCTGCACGATGCGGCCCTCGTCGAGCACCAGAATCCGGTCCGCGTGCATCACCGACGAGAGCCGGTGCGCGATGATGATGGTCGTCTGCCGTCCTTTGCGTCGGGCCAGCGCATCCAGGATCTCGCGCTCCGTGCCCGTGTCCACGGCGGACAGGGAGTCGTCCAGCACCAGCACGGGCGGATCCTTTAAGAGGGCTCTGGCCAGCGCCAGACGCTGACGCTGACCGCCAGAGAGGGTGACGCCGCGCTCACCCACCATGGCTTCGAAACCTTCCGGGAAGTGCTCGATGGAGCCGTGAATGGCCGCGTCCTGGCAGGCTTCCACGAGCTCCGTCTCTGGCGCGCTCGGCCGACCCACCATCAGGTTGGCCCGGATCGAGCGCGAGTAGAGAAAGGGATCCTGCAGGACTACGCCCACCTGAGAGCGCAGCCACTGGCGGTTGAGCTCCGTGATCTCCCTGCCGTCGAGCAGCACGCGACCCCGCTGATAGGGATACATGCGCAGCAGCACCCGAATGAGGCTCGATTTACCGGACCCCGGCGGGCCAACGAGAGCCAGCGTTTCCCCGGGCTTAATGCGCACAGACACATCCTCGAGCACAGGCTTGTCGGGTTCGTAGCCGAAGGTCAGATGCTCGAAGACAAGCTCACCGCGAGCCCGGCCCTGGGTGGGGACCAGCTCTTCGCTTTCAGCCGGCTCGTCGAGGATTTCGTTGATGCGCCCCATGGAGACGACGGCCTTCCCGGTGTCTGTAAGTACCCGGCCGAGCTGCCGCACGGGCCAGATCACCATGGAGACGTAGGTCATGAAGGCGAACAGCTCACCGACGGTCAATTTGTCCGCCATGATGAAAGTGGCACCGGCGATCAGCACCACGCCGATCTGTCCCATGGCGAAGAAGTCGCTGATGCCCCAGTAGTACCCCATGAGCCGGATCAGCCGGTAGTTATGATTGCGGAAGTTGGCGTTGGTGGCGCCGAACTTCTCGGTCTCGTAGGCCTGCCGCGCAAAGGCGCGGACCACGCGGATGCCCGTAAGGTTTTCCTGCAGCGTTGCGGTCATTTCCGCTTCCGCCTCGTCCGTGACCGTGAATACCTCTTTCACCTTGGAGAAGAAAACGTAAGCACCGATCACCAGAAAGGGCATGAGGCAGATTGAGAGCCAGGCCAGCTCCGCGTTCAGGTAGTAGAGAAAGGGCAGCACGCACAGCAGCAGCATGATTGCCCGGCCAATCTCAACGACGTCGCTTGAGAGAAACACCCGGATCGTCTCCACGTCCGAGCTCGACCGCTGCACCAGGTCGCCGGTGTCCGCCGTGTCGTAAAAGGCGGCATGGAGGTGGTGCATGCGGTTGTACATTGCTTCCCGCAGCCGCATGACGATGGCCTCAGAAGCCGTTGCCGCGAGGCGACCCCGGAAGAACAGGAATACGCCACCGAGGGCCGTCATCAAGACGGCAAGGACCGCTGAGACGATCAGGTAGCTCAGAAACGGCGACGAGGACCAGAGCGCCTGGGAGATCTCGAGAATCTCAGGCCGGGCGTAGGCGAAGTCACGCCGCTCCACCAGATCGATGGCGTACTTGCCGATCAGCGGTGCGCCAAACATGAACAGGTTCATCAGCGCCATAGACAGCACGGCGCCCGCATAGCGCGTGCGTTGGCCTTCAGTGAGTCGCCAGAGGTTTTGAGACTGTTGTTTGCTCATCGGTCAGATCCAGAATTCGTACGAAAGAGAACTTCACCCGGGGTGGCGGGTGATCCTCGAGCGTCACGCGGACTTCTTACGATGAGATCGAGGAACCACCTGGCCTGGCGGTTCCTCGAGATGAGGTCAGAGGGTCAACTCAAGGAATCGCCACCGGTACCGGCATGGCCAGCGGAGTAATTCGCGCCAGCGCCACCGGTGATCGGCCTGTGCCATGCACCGGCCGGCTTACGGTCTTTGATGTATACGTTCCTGCACAACATAGGTGCGCTCCTCTCCCGTTCCTCATATGGACCTGCAGGGTGCAGGGCCGAGGGTCATACATCTTCGCTGACGACTGTCGGGCGCATATCAAGCGGGGTCCCAACAAGCGATTCCTGCCTTTGCGAGTCGGCACTGCAAAGTGCCTGATTGGCAAAGTGCGCGGATCATAAACCCGATCAGCTTACTGGTTCAATGATCGGTTCTATGAAATTTCAGACAAGCGCGCCTGTGCGGGGTGACGCTTTCGCGGTCAACGCCCGCTGCAAGGACCTTTTCTAGGGCCTCTTCAAGCACCTCTTCAAACACCTCTTCAGGGACCTTTGCGGAGCGCCCGAGCGAGACACTAAAATCCCGCTGCAGCCAGCTTTATACCGCGCCTGGTATCGGTGCTGGGCTCGATCGTCCGTGCGACCGGTGATTTGTTCATCGGGCTGAGCCCGGCTTCAGCGTGCTGACAGGACGACAAACGGGTCTGAGTAGAGCAGGGATCGAACGGCGTTGAGAACGACACTTACGGAAGCAGAGGAGATGGCCCGTGGCCGATAACGCAGCTGCCAGGCTCGAAGACCGTAGCGCTCGGGCGGCGAGACTGCTCGAAATTCTCGAGCTCGAACGCATCGAAGAGAATCTCTATCGCGGCCGGAACGAAGCCCGCGGCAATTTCCGCCTCTTTGGCGGTCAGGTGCTTGCACAGGCTCTCAGGGCAGCCTACGCCACCGTAGAAGAGCGCCAGGCTCACTCCGTGCACGGTTATTTCATGCGCGCGGGTAACGCGGGTTTACCCGTGCTCTACGAAGTGGATCGGATCCGCGACGGTCGTTCCTTCACAACGCGCCGGGTGGTTGCTATCCAGGAAGGCAAGGCGATCTTCAGCATGAGCGTTTCCTTCCAGGTGGAGGAAGCGGGTTTCGAGCACTCGGCTTCCATGCCGAACGTGCCGCCCCCGGATGAACTGGAAGACGACATGCTGGTGGTTGCCCGTCTTGAAGCCGCGCACCCAAACCTCAGTCCTATGGCCGGTCGGCCTCGTCCTTTCGAGACCCGCTCAGTGTTTCCCCTCGGCTCAGAGGCCTGGGAGCAGAACCGCTTCTGGAATCCGGTTTGGATCCGTTTTGCCGGCCCGGACGATGGCGACGAGGCGCTGCGCCGCTGTCTGCTTGCTTACGCCTCGGACATGGGCCTGGTATCGACTTCCATGCTGCCCCACGGCGACACGCTGAGGCGCGATGCGGTGCAGATGGCAAGTCTCGATCATGCGCTCTGGATCCATCGGCCCATCGCAACGGATCAATGGCTGCTGTTCCATAAACACACGAGCACGGCTACTGGCGCTCGCGGCCTGGTCCATGCGGCCTTCTACGCCGCGGATGGGGAATTGCTGGCCTCTGTTACGCAGGAAGGGTTGGTCCGGGAGCATCGTGACGCCGAGGCGCGTTGACGCTCAATCCACGTAGTGCTCAAGGGCGAGCACGCGAAAGGAAGGCCGGGCGGAACCGGTGAGCAGGGCGAGTGCCGCGGTCTCATCCTGAGGCAGCGCGATATGGGTCGCATCGATCCGGTCCTGACCCCAGGTGGGATCCATGGCCACCCAGCGCCCGTCAAGGTAGAGCTCGTTCCAGGCGTGATAGTCGAACGCCGGCGTCTGGCCGTCCGCGTAGGCGAGACCGAAGATCGTTCGCGCGGCCAGGCCCTGGCTTCTCGCCAGCGCGGTGAGGAGATCGGCGAACTCCGTACAGTCGCCGCGACGCTCCTTGATGACCCCGAGCAGGCTTTGCGGAGGGTTGCCCGGTCGGTAGGTCAGATACTGATGGACGAACTGATTCAGGGCGCGGCCGCGATCTCTTTCGCCCTCGATGCCCAGCACCGCGCGCTCGGCCAGGCGTACCAGCTCAGGGTGCCCGACAGGCAGATGCAGCGTTTCTGAGCGATCCTCGATCTGCGGGGTGCCGTTGCTGATCGTCTCGCCGCTCAGACGCAGCAACCAACCCTCGCTGCTCCGCCCGGACTGCGGAAAGAGCTTTTCCTGATTGCTCACGCCATCGATGGCGAGATCCAACCGGGCGATGCGGGTGTGATCGGGCAGCCGCCGGTCCAGCGGTATGTGGTAACTCGCCGCCTGGAGTGTGCTGCGGGGTGCCAGGGCTTCTTCCCGCGTGGATCGGTGCAGGTCGAAGAGTCCGGCAATCTCGACGGTCCGGGGTGCGAAGTTGTCGTCCAGTTCGATGCGTGTGGCGGAGTAGGGCGCCGCGTTCTCGATGAGATAGCGGCCGTTCTCCCTGCCCACCACGTCGAAGCCGCGGGGCACCAGGGCGCTCCGTTCGAAGTCGAGGGTCGCAACAACGCGGGTGGCGCCGGGTGGCGGCTGTTCGGCCCGGAGCCAGAGTTCGAATTCCAGGTACTGGGCGAGACTGTAGGACCAGTCCAGGCGCCTTGGGGGCCCCCCGTCCTGGGACAGGCGCAGGGCTTCATAGCCGTAGCCCCGGGGTTGGATGCGGACGCCGCTCTCGTGATCACGACGGGTCACCAGGTGTTCTGCCTCGAGCAGGGCATGCGGAGGATTCGAAGAGAAGACCCGCCGGGCGCTGGTGGTGACCGTATCGTAGGGATTCATGGCGAAGCGCTGTTCGCTCTCGAAGACCCAGTTGCCGTCGCTATCCCGTTCGTTGTTTGTGTGCCAGTAGCCGAGGTGGCGGTCATCGTGGCGCAGGCTGTACCAGCGCTCGCCGAGAAGCTCACCGGCGAGCGCCGCCTCCGGGCTCGCCGGGCGTGACAACCAGTAAAGGCCGGCGCCCAGGAGCACGCAGACGAGGCAGGCGACGATAAGGCGCGGCAACAACTGTAGATCCTGGTTTGGCGGTGGTGGCGGGATGATTATGGCATGGCGGGGACCTTTCGGATCGCGAATCGCGGATCGCGGATCCTCCGGATCCGGTAGACTAGCGGCCCCTTTTCGAAGACAGCGATCATGAGTAGCGTGAAGCAGGAAGCAGCGAAGGACGGCGCCGGCACGGACTTTATCCGTCAGCGCATCCGGCGGGATCTCGACGAAGGTCGGGTCAGCGGCGGGGTGGTAACGCGGTTTCCGCCGGCGCCGAACGGTTTCCTGCATATTGGCCATGCCAAGTCCATCTGCCTGAACTTCTGTGTTGCCGAGGAGTTCGGTGGCCATACATACCTGCGCTTCGACGACACGAACCCGCTCAAGGAGAGCGAGGAGTATGTAGAGGCCATCAAGCGCGACGTTGCCTGGCTCGGTTTTGAGTGGGAAGACCGACTCACCTTTGCCTCCGACTACTTTGAACAGCTTTATAAATTTGCCGTTGAGCTCATCGAGAAAGGCAAAGCCTACGTCGATTCCCAGGATGGAGAGGCGATTCGGGCCAGCCGCGGCACGCTCACGGAGCCCGGGACGGACAGCCCCTACCGGGAGCGCAGCGTCGAAGAGAACCTCGACCTCTTTACCCGCATGCGCGCCGGGGAATTTGCCGACGGCGAACACGTGCTCCGGGCGAAGATCGATATGGCGTCGCCGAATCTGAATCTCCGGGATCCGGTGCTTTATCGGATCCGGCATACGCCGCATCAACGGACCGGCGATGAGTGGGTCATCTACCCGATGTACGACTTCACGCACTGCATCTGCGATGCCCTGGAAGGCATCACCCATTCGCTCTGCACCCTGGAGTTCGAAGATCACCGTCCGCTCTACGACTGGGTGCTCGATAACATCAACATCAACTTCCATCCGCCGCAGATCGAGTTCTCCCGGCTGGGTCTCACGCACACGGTCATGAGCAAACGGCTCCTCAACCAGCTTGTGACGGACGAGGTGGTGGATGGCTGGGCGGATCCGCGCATGCCGACGATTGCCGGCCTGCGTCGTCGTGGGGTCACTGCTGCGGCGATCCAGGAGTTCTGCAGGCGCATCGGCGTCACCAAGCAGGACAACATGGTGGAGGTGGAGCTCCTCGAATTCTGTGTGCGCCAGGACCTGGAAGCGAGCGCGCCGAGGGCCATGGCGGTCCTCGAACCGCTTAAGGTCACCATCACAAACTATGACGGAGACGGCGAAATCATGCTGGCGCCCTGGCACCAGAAACGGCCGGAGCTTGGCGAGCGTGAGAAACGTTTCTCCGGAAACCTCTGGATCGAGCGGGATGACTTCAGCGATGACCCGCCGCCGAAGTACAAGCGCCTGGTCCCCGGGGGGCTCGTGCGCCTGCGCCATGGCTTCATCATTCAATGTGACGAGGTCATCCGCGATGAGGCGGGGGAAGTTGTCGAGCTTATGTGCTCCTACTTCCCGGATTCCCGCAGCGGCAGCGATACCAGTGGCCTGAAACCCAAGGGCGTCATTCACTGGGTGGATGCTGAAACGGCGGTACCGATTCGTGTTCGCCGCTACGACCATCTCTTCACCGATCTGGCGCCGGATCTCAGCGATCTCGATGCGGCACTAAATCCAGCCTCGCTGGTAGAAACGGCCGGCTATCTCGAGCCCGTCGCGGCCGAGCAGGAAGCCGATCGATTTCAGTTCGAGCGCCAGGGCTACTTCTGCCGTGACGAAGCAGATCCGGCGCTCTATCACCGCACCGTGTCGCTCCGCGACAGCTATAAGCCCGGTCAGTCATGAGCGGCGCCAGCGTCACCGTCATGGAAGTCAGCCCTCGAGATGGGCTGCAGAACGAAAATGCGCTGCTCAGCACGGAAGCTAAGCTTGAGCTCATTGAGCGGGCGCTCGGCGCCGGGGCGAAGCGTGTCGAAGTGACGAGTTTTGTGCATCCCAAACGCGTACCGCAGATGGCTGACGCGGAAGCGGTCTGCCAGGGTCTGCCGCAGCGCGGCGACGTCACCTATACGGGGCTGGTGCTGAATCGGCGTGGCTACGAGCGGCTCCTGGCCACGGAGCGTCTTAACGAAGCCGGTATCGTGATTCCAGCGACGGATACCTTCGGGACCCGCAATCAGGGCATGACCGTCGACGAAGGTATTGCCATGGCGACGGACATTCTGCGCGACGCGGACCAGCGCGGTTTCCGAGCGCAGGTGACCATTGCCGTTGCGTTCGGCTGTCCTTTTGAGGGGGACGTGGAGACGACGCGGGTGCTCGAGATTGCTGAAGCGCTCGCGGAGGCCGGCCCCGTAGAGCTTGGTCTTGCCGACACGATTGGCGTCGGCGTGCCCGCGCAGGCGCGGGATCTCTTTGGGGCTCTTGGGGATCGCTTCGACGCTGAGCTGCCCCTTCGGGCACACTTTCACGACACGCGTAATACGGGAATCGCCAACGCGGCGGCCGCTCTGGAAGCCGGCGTCGCTACCCTCGATGCGAGCATTGGTGGCATTGGCGGCTGTCCTTTCGCGCCGAATGCCTCCGGGAATATCGCGACGGAAGACCTCGTTTACCTGCTGAATCGCTCACAGGTTGAACACGGCCTGGCCCTTGAGGCGCTCATTGATGCGGCGGGCTGGGTGGCCGAGACCCTCGACAAAGCAGTGCCCTCGAGTCTCCTGAAAGCGGGAGACTTCGTGCCGGAAACCCCCGCTGCTTAAGCGGTAGCATTCTCCGCGCTCACCTCAACGCCTGGCGCCCTTCAACCGCCTCCGGCCCCGCCGCAGAAAGCGTCGATCCTTCGATAGAGACGACGCCCCTTGGGCGTAAGGCGGATGGGCTTGCGGCGTCCTGATCCCGGTCTGGCCGTTTTCTGGACCCCGAGCTGCACCAGCTCGGGAGCTACGTTGGCGTTGTGGCGCCCCACGGAGAGCTCAATCACCGCCTGCTGAATCTCGTTGTAGTCGCGTGTTTTCGCCCGGCCGGCAAGTTCGGCCATGGATTTGCCCTCGTTGTGGGCAAACAGCAGGAAGTAGCGCAGCTTGCGCAGAGAGTTGATACCCGCCTGTTCCGTCCGCTCGAGCAGCTTCAGAAACTCCTCGGTGCTGGACGCCGGCGTTTGGGGCGTTCGTGTATTGGTCATGCCACGCTCCCCTCGTGCGATGGCCCCCCGAATATGATCTCATTCTGCTGGGGCCGCAAGGGGCGCGAAAGGGGTGCGAAAGGGGTGCGAAATAGGCCTCGCCAGGTGGGCTTCAGGCCTCGGCCTGCTTAAGGAACGGCAGGATGCCGGTCCGTTCCAGAAGTTCGTGGAGTTCCTCGTCAGCTGCCGTGCGGGCAAAGCGGGTCTGGAGATCAGCCAGGGATCGGGCGTGGTACTTCTGCGGCTTCTGGGTCCAGCGGCCGCTGCGCAGTCGTACCGTAAACTCCTCCTCGCCTTCGGCGATGGCCCGCGCGTTGGCGGTGCTCCAGGGCAGGAACAGACCGGCAAGCTGATCGGTGAGCAGCGGCTCCAGGCTGCGACGCAGGGAATGCCAGCCTTCAAAGGGGCCCTCTGCGACCGGCTCGTGGAGCCTTTCGATCCATTCGGCCACGTGCGGTGCGCGGGCGCGGATCAGACCGTTCGGCGTAGGATCCCGGAAGGCGTTGTAGAGCTGTCCCCAGAGGGCAAAGTCGGCGAAGGCCGGACGACCGCCGAAGAGATAGGGTCGCACGGCCAGGTGGGGCTCGAGGAGGTCGAGGCTGTCCCGGAAGCTTTCCTCGATCTGCTGCGCGGTCTGCTCGGAAGAACCCACAAACCAGACCCGGTCCACCATACGTTCTCGGATTGTGTTGGCAGTTTCATCAAGCTGTTTCGCGTTGGCGTCAGGCAGCATGAGCATCGCCAGCCGTCGGGAGCAGGCCCGCTGATCGGCTTCCCGGGCCCAGCGGTAGTGGAACATCCACTTGTTGCCCCATTCGTCCGCGAACTCTTCGATCAGTTCAGAAACAAATCGGCAAACGGGATCGACGGGATGTATGGCCGGTTCCGGATGGTCCGCCTCGAGGGCCTCGATGATCGGCGTGGAATCCTGCAGACCGCGCCCATCCGGGGTGACCAGGAGCGGAATCAGAGGTAATCGCGCGTGTTCCTGAAAGAGCGCCGGCGCCTGGGCGCGGGTCAGCCACTGATGGGGCAGGGACTTGTAGCGCAAACAGGCGCGCACCTTTACGGAGTAGGGAGACTCTTCCGCGCCGATGAGGCGATAGGCGTCTCCGCTCGCCGATTCTGGGCCTGAGGCAGTGTCGTTCACAGGCTTCCCTGTAGTGGACGGACGGACCGCAGATTAGCGTCGCGGCGCGGCCTGTCAAACGGCGATGGAGGCGCTGTCCGCAGCAAGAAGACGTTCTTCGAAACGGTTAACCAGGAAGCGATCGGTCCAGGTGGCCTGCCGCGGATCGTCAATGTACGCGCAGTGGCCACCGTAGCGGGTGGCGACCAGTTCGAGGCTCTCCGGCAAGGCGCGAAAGCCCGCTGCCGGTATAACCGGGTCGTCTTCCGCAAAAATGATGGTTGCCCGGGTTCCTGCGAGGGCGTTGCCGGTCAGGGAATAGGCGTCGAGATAGGCTTCTGTGTTCCGGTAATCCGTGTGATCGCGGACGAAGACGTCCGTCAGCGCGTGGACGCTGCGCAGCTTCCGCGCCGTCTCAAAGTCGTAGCGCTCGGGAAAGGCCAGCTGCTTGGCGTTCAGGGCCCGCTGCCATTTGAGCAGGAAGAACAGGCGGTAGGCCAGGAAGCCGGTGTCGATGCTGCGCATGGTGGCGAAGGGATCCACGGCCGGACAGATGGCCACGGTCTCGATCTGCGGTCGTGCGCGCGCCACCCGCAGGGCGAAGTTGCCACCGAGGGAAAAACCCACGAGGCCGAGTGGTCCCTTGGCGTGGTTGCTGCCCAGCTGGTCGATGGCATCCAGCACCTCGTTGATGCGCGCCGAGTGAAACATTTCCTCGTTGAGGTGGGCGGTCGCGCCATGATCGCGGAGATTCAGTCGATAGACGCTGAAACCGGCCTGCCACAGTTCCGCCGCCGCGGAGAGGAGGTAGCTGGAGTCCGCGTGTCCGAGCCAGCCGTGGATGAGCACGATGGCCGGCGCCGGATGCGGTTGCTCGGAGAGCCAGGCTTCCAGGCGCACGCCGTCGCTCGCGGTAAGTATCTGGCGCTTGCTAGCGGCGAGCGCCGCAGCCGCGCGCTGGCGCACCCAGCGCCCGCGGCCACGGCTACCGAGAATGGTCTGCAGGTGCGCGGAACGCAGTATAGGCGCGGGTTCGAAAGCGCTCATGAGATCAGCTGTAGCCTCAGGGTAGTAGTGCGCCGCCGTCCACGTCGATCGTGGTGCCGGTGACGAAGTCGTTCTCGATGGTAAAGAGGATGCCGCTGGCAACTTCTTCCGCGGTACCGGCGCGTTTGATGAGGTTGCGAGCGGTGGCTTGTGCGAAGAAATCCTGACGCGCATCACCTTCACCGGGAAACATGGGGGTGTCGATGAGCCCCGGGGAGACGACGTTCAGTCGTCGAGGCGCAATTTCACCGGCGACGGCGCGCGTGAAGCCTTCCACGGCGTTGCCGACCGTGGAAATCGCGGACATGCCAGGATTACATTTTCGTGCTGGCGAGCCACTGACG